>JACQGG010000071.1 GCA_016199665.1 Acidobacteriota bacterium
GCGCGGTCCCGTTCGAAGAGCTTGCCAAGATCATCGAAGAAGAACTGCCGAAATCCGCCAAGCCGGCCCGGTAACCGGCAAAGGGACCGGACATTCTATGAAGAAGGTTAGTCCAAGAATCACTTTTTTGAGCTCATCACAACAGCCCAACATCTGACAGATATTTTTGTTTTGGCCCTGTCTTCCTGTTGCCGGAGAATCTTACCTTCGAGGAGCTGGGTAAGATCTGATTGGGAGGTAGGCCGGTGCCGGAAACCACTTGGGGTATTTTCTTTGCAACCTTGGCAGCCCTATCCTGGGGTACTGGGGCCATCTTCGCCAGGCGCGGAATGGAACACGTAGGTTCCGGATCCGGAACATTGGTTTCCTTGATCGCGGGCCTCGTGGTTACAACCATCGTAGCCCTCGTTTTTGATTCCCGACCTCTGGTTTCAGTACACCCAAAAGACCTGGTTTGGCTGGCTCTTTTCGGCGTTATTCAATTCCCACTTGGAAGATTGCTCAATTACACCGCGATCCGTCTGGCGGGCGCGGCGCCCGCTACGGCGATTCTGGGAAGTTCGCCGCTCATCTCGGCGACCTGGGCGATTATCTTCCTGGGAGAGCGGCTGACACTGCCGATCGCGGTCGGCATCACGACGGTTGTAGCGGGACTTGGGCTTCTGTTGACGGAGCGGAGAGCGTGATATGGAGGGACAATCCTCGCGATCTACTTTCTTGCTGGGTCTGTTGGCCGCCTCTCTCGGCGCCATAGCGTATGGGACCGGGCAGACCCTGGCGCGGTACGTGGTGACGGGGAGCACCACTCCCATGGCAGGCGCCGTCTATGGCATTTTCTTTGGAACATTGGTGTTGTCCATTGTTTCGGCTCGGCAGATTCGACATGACCTTCGGGCTTCGCGGGCGGCTCTGGGAATGATGGGAATGGCCGGCGTCTGTTCCGGTCTGGGAACCTTGTTCATGTTCCTGGCGCTGTCAAAAGCGCCCATTACGCTGGCGACTCCCATCATTTCGCTTTATCCGATGGTCACTCTAGTCCTCACGCATCTTTTGCTTAAACGGTTCGAGCGCGTTACGCCTCGAATGGCGCTTGCCTGTATCCTGGTCCTTTCAGGAGTTCTTCTGGTTATTCTTGGCCGCGTTGAACCTTGAGCGCACGTTCTATTCAAGGATGAACACTCTCCAGGAACCAGTCGGTTGGGATCTCCCGTCCTATCCCCTTGGAGGTGGCCTCCTTATACACAGCGCTTCCAAGCGCGGCAAACTGAATGCCCAATCCCACATTATTAATAAAACAGGTGACTTCCTCTTCCGATCTTCTGCCGGAAACCTTGTCCGTGAGCAGGTCCTTCAGTTCAGGTTCCGCCAACCAGAAAGGAGGTTTGACGGCAGCGGGTGCGGATTTGTCTTCTGATCGCAGCAAATTTATCGGATCCTGCGCCTCGATCTTTTCGTCTCCAAAACCGAGAATATAGTTTTCCGGGAGAAATTTGCGGCTGTGGATGATCACCCGATCGGCCTTTCGGATTGTTGTCTCGCCCAGTTCCGAATCCTTCACGCAGGTCACATGAATCCCCGGTTTTAACCACTCCGGCAGAATCACCCTGGAGAGAGAATTTGTCGCGGCGACCAGAATGTCAGCGGGATACGCCGCATCTTCCGGCCGCGCAACCGGGCGAGTCCGAACCCCTAGCTTGCGCTCCATCTGCTGCGCAAAATCCTCACGGTTCGCCTGGGTAGGGCTGTAGACATACACCTCTGCTATTTTCCTCACCGCACACATCGCCGGGACGTGCGCGCCCGCCTGCCACCCCGAGCCGAGTATCCCTAAAGTCTGTGCGCCACCCCGCGCCAAATATCGGGCCGCCAGGGCGCTGCTTGCGGCCACCCGCATCCGCTGCACGACTCCATCGGGAAAGATGGCCAAGGGCTCGCCGTTCTGCGTGGAGAAGAGCAAGATCAGACCGACCCATTTTCCGCGGGCGGCCGGTATTTTCTCTTTGACCGTTTTCCCTTCCCTCTCCCTCCATCGGATGATATCGGAGTTAAGACGCAGCGCCACCATGCGCGAGTCGAGTAGACCCGCTTCCATGGACTTAAAGACGTACACATCCGGCGACTCGGGGGAAGGAATATACAGGTCTGTCCTGGGCCGATTCACGGCCCTTCGCTCCGCCAGTTCCTTGTAAGCTTTCTCCAGACAGGCGAGGCAGGTCTTCATTGAGAGAAGAGACTCAATCTCGTCGTTGCTAAGAATAAGCAAAAGATCCCCCGCTAGCCGGAATGGATCGAGGAGCGCTCCTTGAGACACTTTCGGGTGTAGAGGATGCGATGAATCACGGTCCAGTTTGAGAACAGCGCGATGACCCACACCGCAGCATCCATGCCGTTGAAGAGCGCCCCCAGAATGAGGATGACCACTCGTTCCGGCCGCTCAAGAAATCCAACCTTGCAGGAGGAAATCAGGCATTCCGCCCTGGCGCGGGCGTAGCTGGTCAGGACAGATCCCATAAGCGCCACCCCCGACAGCACAACATAGGTCAGGCGATCGGCGCGTCCATAGTAGATAATCAGGCCCAGCATGACGATAAAATCGGAATAGCGGTCGATCACGGAATCCAGAAAGGCTCCATAGCTGGTCTCCGACTTTGAAACGCGCGCCACCGCTCCGTCCAGCATGTCGAAAAGCCCGGCCAGGATCAGCAGGGCGCCCGAATAGCCGAAATGGCCCGTGGCCAGCGCGGCGGCGGTGAACAAGCTCATCACGACGCCAAACACCGTCAGCAGGTTGGGGCTTATCTTGAGCAGGGAGAGGACCCAGACGATCTGGTCGATGATGAGTTTGCACCCCTGCCCGATCTTTGCCGTGATCATGCGTCAAAAGATCCTAAAGTTGATTGTGAGATACTTCTTCGGATTCTTGCGAAAGTCGTACAGCAGCTTGACGAATTCCGATGAGGCCTCGTTCAGGTTGTTGTACATCTGCTGATCCTTGGCCAGTCTTCCCAGAGTTCCTTTTCCCTGATTGATGTCATCGAGCAGCGCATTCAGTTTTTGGACCGAAACCTGGAGGTCCTGGTACAGCGCGTCGTCCGCCGAGAGCTTGCCCAGCGTCCCCTCCCCTCTATTGATCCGCCCCGTGATGGAGTCGACGTCAGAGAGCAACTGGCTGGTCTTGTCGTGAATTTCCGGATCGTTTATCAGTTTTCCCAGGGATCCTTCCTTTGAGTTGAGGCGGCTGGCCAGAGTCTCCAGTTTTTGAGTGGTCACCGCCAGCGTATCGTAAACCCGGCTGTCACTCATCAGCTTTCCGATCGTCCCTTGCCCTCCTTGGACGTCTTTCAGCAGCGAACTGGCCGAGGCCACAGTTTTCTTTGTTTCCAGGATGGTATCGTTGAGGTTGTTGTAGAAGGCGGCATCGTTGATGAAACGGCCGATGCTTCCCTGGCCTTCGTCAAATTTGGCCATGATGTTCTCCATCCGCTGCGACAGCACTCCGAAATTAGCAATAACATCATCCACGCCGATCATTATTTCACGAAAGTCGGTAACCCTGCTGCCGGCAATTACGATCACCCCGTCTTTGTCCTTTTCCGGAGGATCGCCGGTGCGACCCAGGGAGATCTCAATGTATTTGTCCCCCATCAGTCCGATGCTCCCCAGGCTGGTCGTGGAGTCTCGTTTAATGCGGCTCTGGTATTTCTCCTCGATGACCATGGTTACTTCGATGTTCTGGAGGCTGGACTTGGCGTTGTCGAGGCTGGCTCTTGCGTTTTCCAGCTCCCGCATCTCGGCGTCGACCAGACGCTGTGTCCGCTCGATCTGAACCTCCATAATTCGGGCGCGAGTGGGATCCCTGGGAAGGAGTCTTTGGTATTCTTCGCGCAGGGATTGGAGCTGATTGCGCCGCTGCGCCAGGGAAGCCCGGAGGCTCTCGAGTTTGCGCGTACTTTCGGTGATCGATTGCGCTGCCTGGCGGTTGATGTCCGTCGGAGGCGGCTCGCCGGTAATCGTGACTTCGCTGACGTTTCCCACCTCCACGCCCTGCAGCAGCACGATATCCCCTTCCTTTAAGCCAGAGACCCCGGCCAAGTAAGTTCTTGCCCTCACTTTAGGGGTGAAAATGCTGACGGTTCCAATCGAGAGGACACCAACTGCGGCCACGATCAGGGCCACCAGCACGAAAATACCCACCTTCAACTTTGACCAGGCCAATCTCTTTCTTCGGTCCATGGCTCCAACTCCTCAGGCGAGAAATTCCTGGACGTAGGAACTGCTGAAATTTCTGAGTTCCTCGTCCGTCCCTTCAAACAGGATTTTACCATCTTGAAGCATTACAAACCGCGTGTTAATCAGGCAAAGCTTGCCGTCCTCACCCATGAACTCCACGTCGCCGCCGCCTCGAACCACGGCAAACTGGCTGGCCAGCGTAAAGGCAGTCCGCAGGTCATGGGTCACGAACACGGAACTGACCCCCTCCAGATCGCGCAGCTTGATGACCAGCTCGGAGATGGTCCGGGAGGTGATGGGATCAAGTCCGGCCGTCGGCTCATCGTAAAGCATGATCTTTGGATTCCCCACCAAAGCTCGGGCAATGGCGACTCGCCTGCGCATCCCGCCCGACAGCTCCGCGGGCATCTTATCGATGGCATCTTCCAGGTCGACAAAGCCGAGCATGCGCCGCACTACCGCGTCCACTTCCTCCTCGCTGAATAGTTTTTCCTCCCGCATCTTGTAAGCGACGTTTTCCCCTACCGTCAGCGAATCAAACAGCGCGCCTTCCTGAAAGACCATTCCAAACTTCCTGCGAACGTGCATGAGCTCGTGCTCCCGGAAAGGGGTGATGTCCTCCCCATCGACGAAAATATGGCCGGAATCCGGCTTTTCCAGGCCCAGAACCAGTTTAATGATCGTTGACTTGCCCGAGCCGCTGCCTCCCAGAATGATTTTGGTTTCCGCCCGGCCGACTTCGAGATTGACCCCTTTGAGGACCTGCTGGTCCCAGTAGGACTTGGTCACCTCTGCCAGCTTGATCATGGGCGAACCCGGTGAAATGGCAGGCATGGCTAATAGCGCAGGTCGAGAATGATTTTGCTGACGAAAAAGTCGGCGGCGATGACCAAAATTGAGGAGAACACCACCGCCTGAGTCGTGGATCGACCCACCCCCTGCGTGCCGCCGTGAGTGCGCAAACCGCAGTAGCAGCCGACCATGGCGATGATGAAGCCGAAAATAAAAGGCTTGCTGATTCCCTCCAGCAGGTTGTTGTAATCAATCGCTTTCATGGCGGCCGACCAGTAGAGGGATGTGCTGAGCCGCAGTTTGTAGAAGGAGACCATCCACCCACCCAACAAGCCGCATAGATCCGACAGCACGGTGAGCAGCGGAAGCATCGTGGTCGCGGCAACCATGCGGGGGGTGACCAGCTTGCGCGTCGGGTCCGTGCCCAGGGCGCGCATGGCGCTGATTTGTTCGGTCACGACCATGGAGCCTAGTTCCGAGGCGATTCCCGACCCGTTTCGTCCTGCCACCATGAGCGCGGTCAACACGGGCCCCAGCTCCTTAATCAGAGACAACGCCACCAATTGCCCGGTCAGTCCCACGGCGCCGAATGACTTCAAGGACTTCGCCGATTGCAGCGCCAGAACCGCTCCGGTGAAAAACCCGGTCAGGATGACGATCAGCAGCGATCCCACGCCGATGGTATCCATCTGAAGCAGGGTATCCTGGAGGTAGCGCGGTTTTCGGAAAATATTGGTGAATGCGCGCAGGGAGAGGAGAAAGAATTCCTGAACCTCGTAAATGGCAAGGTAGATGAAATTCATCGCCAGGAGAAGCTACTTTGGCTCACGCAATTCTTTCTAACTGTCGCATTCAGAAGAATTTTTTATCGTAAGCGAACCGATATTGAGAATCAAGACAATGTTCTTGACAGACCTCAGGTGGGGACCTATTTTAAGTTCTTTCTTGTGATCCTACGCTGATCCATGCTGCGTTTTCTGACTGCGGGCGAATCCCACGGAAAAGGACTGGTGGTCGTGCTGGAGGGAATGCCGGCCGGCGTTCCATTCGATATCGAATCCATCCACTACGACCTGAAGCGACGCCAGGGCGGCTACGGACGCGGCGGCAGGATGAAGATCGAGACCGATCAGATCGACCTCATGTCTGGAGTTCGCTTGGGCCGGACGATGGGCGGCCCGGTGGCGTTTCTGATCTGGAACAAAGACTGGCAGAACTGGCAGGAGGCGATGTCGGCGCTGGAGCCCGTTCCGCCCGAACGGCAGCGCTCGGTAACGCGGCCCCGCCCCGGTCACGCCGACCTGACCGGCGCGCTCAAGTATAACTTTCGCGACATCCGCAACGTCCTGGAGCGGAGCAGCGCCCGAGAAACGACGGCGCGCGTGGCGGTGGGGGCCATTTGCAAGCTTCTCCTGAACCCTTTCGGCCTTCAGTTTTTCAGCCATACCGTATCCATCCAGGAAGTCGAAGTCAGGCTGGATTCAATGCCCGAGTTTGACGCGCGCCTTGGAGAGAAAATTGAAAGTTCACCGGTCCGTTGCATCGATCCGGAGACGGGAACGCGGATGGTGGCCCTCATTGACAAGGCCATTGCCGAGGGAGACTCCGTGGGCGGCTCATTTGAGGTGCGGGTCGTCGGGGCTCCTCCGGGCCTCGGCTCGTTTGTGCATTGGGATCGGAAGCTGGATGGCCGGCTGGCCCAGGCCATGCTTTCCATTAACGCGGTCAAAGGGGTCGAAATCGGCTCCGTTCCGGATCGGGCGGAAAGAACAGGGACCGCGTTCCATGATGAGATCTTCTATGACAAGGAGCGCCGGCGCTTTCGCCGCGGCTCCAATCGCGCCGGGGGCATCGAAGGGGGGATGAGCACCGGAGAAGACATCGTAGTGCGGGTGCACATCAAGCCGATTCCCACGCTGAGGCGCCCGCTCCGCTCCGTGGACATCCAGACCAAGGAACCCTTTGACGCCGTTTACGAGCGGTCCGATACTTGTGTGGTTCCGGCGGCCGGGGTCATCGGAGAAGCCATGGCAGCCGTGATTCTGGCTTCGGCCTTCCTGGAAAAGTTCGGCGGCGACTCGCTGGAGGAAACAACCCGCAACTATCGCGGCTATTGCGAACAGCTTGAGAAGTTTTGATGGTTCCACGGATCGTCTTTGTGGGAACTCCGGAGTTTGCCGTTCCCAGTCTTGAAGCGCTGGTCGGCTGGAACAAAGAGGCGGTTGTCGCCGCCGTCTCGCAGCCCGACAGGCCGCAAGGAAGACACCGGCCGATTATTGAAACACCGGTCAAGCGAGCCGCACGGAAGCGCGGCTTGCCGATCCTTCAGCCGGTCCGGATCAAAAGCCCCGAAGCGCGCCCGCTCATCGAAAGCCTCGCCCCGGACCTTGTCATTGTCGTCGCCTACGGGCAGATCCTCCCGAAGTGGCTGCTGGATATCCCGCGGTTCGGGGCGCTTAATGTTCATGCCTCTCTGCTGCCGCGATACCGGGGCGCGGCTCCTCTGCAGCGCGCCCTGCTCAACGGAGAGCGCGCCACCGGCATCACGCTGATGCGGATGGATGAGGGAATGGACACGGGCCCGGTGATCAGCCAGGTGGCGTTTTCCATTGGGGACAACGAGACGGCGGGAGAATTGGCGTCGAGGGCGAGTATTCTAGCCGCAGACTTTCTCCTGGCGGAACTTCCCGGATACCTCGACGGCCGGAAGAAGCCCCTCCCGCAAGACTCCAGCCAGGCCACTTACGCCCCGTTGCTGCGAAAGGAAGAAGGAGCGATGCAGTTTGAGCTTCTCCATACAGAGCTGCACAACCGAGTTCGCGCGATGAATCCCTGGCCGACGGCGTGGTGTCAGTGCCAGGGTCAGGCGTTGATGGTCCATCGGACCCGGCTGCCAGCCGCCGCTGCCGGCGCTGCCGGCCGAATCCCAGGCGAGCTGATCGGGTTTGATCGAGATGCCATGGTCGTGCAGTGTGGAACCGGCCGGATCGCTCTCTGGCAGGTGCAGGCTCCAGGGAAGAGAATCGTGTCGGGTCGCGACCTTGCCAACGGCCTGCGTCTGGAGGCCGGGTTTCGGTTCACGAATGGCTGAGGGGATTGCGGATTGCGGATTGCGGAATGCGGAATGCGGAATGAAGGAAAGTCGCGGGGAATTGGGGAATGCGGATTGCGGATTGCGGAATGCGGAATGCGGAATGAACTAACCATGTTATTATTGTGCCCCTATGATTTTGTGAAATCGCTACCCTCCATCCTGTCTTCATAAAAGTTTACCGGCACGCAGGGGTCAAAAATAGGCGAACAGGGGCTAGTGCGCTGCTCTGGGTTTCACGGCGGCTGGACAGCCATTGCATTTTCAAGTATCGTTTGCCGAGTCGGATTTGGCGAAGATCATCACGATTTATGGGAAGTTGGATTGCATCCTGAACTACGACATCAAATACCGCCCCGGCCGCGCTGCCGAAATCGAGCAGGAATGAGGGTTGCAGGCAGAGGCGGTTTGCGTGATGATAAATGCCATGAACGTCGCCGAATTGCCCATCCAGATTGACCGCGAGAAGATCGCGGAGTTCTGCCGCGCGCACGGTATCCGCAAGTTGAGCCTGTTCGGTTCGGTCTTGCGGGATGACTTCGACCCACAACGCAGCGACGTGGACGTGCTGGCGGAGTTACTGCCCAGCGCGAGGCCCGGCTGGGACTTCTTCGGGTGGCATGAGGATCTCGCGCCGATCATCGGACGCAAGGTGGACCTGCACACGCCCAACAGTTTGAGCGAGTATTTTCGCGATGAAGTTCTGAACGAGGCGTTGACTGTCTATGAGCAGGCATGACCCCAAGGTGACGCTGCGGCAGGTGGCTGATCATGCGCGTCGGGCACAGGAGCTTTGCACCCAAAACACGTTGGCGGGAATGGTGAGCGACTGGCAAAAGCGGGCGGCGTTCGAGCGCATAATGGAAGTTCTGGGCGAAGGAGTGAAGCGGTTGCCGCCGGAACTGACGGCGCGGTATCCGGCGGTGGACTGGCGCGGCATCGCCGGGATGCGGGATCGCGTGAGCTACGGTTATGACGCGATTGATTATGATCTGCTGTGGCAGGCGGTGGAGACGCGTGTGCCCGGATTGCTCGTCACGGTCGAGCAGATGCTGAAGGAACTGGAAAACCCTCCCGCCAGGTGAAGCAAACTGGTCGCGCGCGAAAACGAGGAGGAATGCCCCCTATCGCGCTTGACTCCGCTGACGCCTGTTATCCCGCGAAATGTCGCGAACGCATGGGTGGCGATGCCCCCGCACGACTGTCCGCCCTCGGCAACCTCGACCTGCTCGCATTGCCCAAGACCGCGATCTTCTGCTCCGCCCGTTGTCCAGGCCACGTCATTCTGACAGCCTACGACCAAGCCGAACGCCTCACCCAGCGGCTCACCAAATGGAGCGTCCCCTTTTCCACGCTGCGAAAAGCCTGAAGGGACA
>JACQGG010000072.1 GCA_016199665.1 Acidobacteriota bacterium
CTCCCTGACGGTCGCGGTTCGGTGACGAACTTGGGGTAGCGCGCGTTCAGAGAAGACTCCAAAAAAAAAGGGTGGGCTTTCACCCACCCTTTCTTGTCCCGCCTTCGCCCGCGGAATGCGAGCTACGCGGATGACCGGTACAACATCACGGCTTTGTCGACTCTCCGCCCTCCGTCGTCTGTGCGGCGGGGATTCGGTTGCCAATACCGGTGTCCTCGTCAGACACGTTGTGCAGCCAGTAAGCGGCGCCCAACTCCCTAAACTGGATGTTGTAGCGCCCCAGCCACACAAAGCTGTGCTGTCGAGGGCTGTTGGTGGTCGACGTCGAGAACTGGTCCGCCGAGTTCCGGCTCACTGTGACGTTGTACGGCGGAACCTGGGTCTGGCCGGAAGTCGGCGAACCCACGACCATCTGAGAACCCGAGCTGGTGCAATCAATGGTACTGCAGGAGATTCGCGGGCTCTCGTCGGTGAGCGCTGTCCCCGTCAGCTCCTGACGCAAGCGGTTGAACCGCATCCAGCCTGCCGCCAAGTCTGTGCCGTCCGCGATCCCGGGCAGCCCCTCCTGGGGAGGATCAGCGACGGGTCCGGCCAGGTGCTGCTGCACAGTCCTGGTGGAACTGGATGGGGTCAAGTTGTACAGATCACGCAGGGATAAATCCCCGAAATCGGTTCCGAGCGTGAAACTGTCATCGGAGAGCAACACGTTGATACAAACAACCGCCAGCCTGTTGGTCAGCGCAGTGGCGGGCGGCGGCGAGATGATCACATCCGGAACAACCTGAGACAATGGAGCCTCAGTGTTGTCATAGACCGCGGTCGCGACCAGGGTATGAGCCTGCCAGAAGCCGGCCGCACGGTCATCAGCGCGGTTGGTCGTGTTCTTGCTGCCGTTGTAGTCGTCTTCCACGCTGATCATGTTCACGATTTGCCTGTCAGGGCTGGCGCCGGTCACTTCCGCTTCGTCCGTCGGGAAAACGCGATCCCATGCCAGCGCTCCGCCTTTGACTCTCCAGCCGATTCTTGACGCAACGGTCGTGCTGGCGCCCACGGCAGAAATCGAACTGGTCAGGAACGGAACATAAAAGCCGTTCTGAATCTCGCTGCGCAGGAAGTTGTCATTGGTGATGGTTGAGGTCGTGCTCGGACTCGTGTCGGGCGACACATCGGGAACTGCGTCGGGCACGGACTCCTGCCCGGCCAGAATCACGCGGAAATCGGCCTCAGGACCGTCACCATCGCGGTCATAGCTGATGCTGTTGAAGGTGACAATCCCATTGCCTACGCTGCCGCCGCCCAGGTCAAACGTCGCTGCGCTCTTGGCGCTGCGATCGAACACCACCGCCGGACGCGCCCACGCTGCCAAGCCGAAAGAACGACGGGATCCGTCCGTCAACGGGGCGGTTGCCAGCGTCTGAGAGCCGATCAGGTAGTTGAACGAGATGTTCTTGGCGGTCAAAATGTTCAGCACCCGATTGGCAGTCTTCTGTCCGCCCAGACCATCACCCACTCCGTCGAACCCTGTCAGCGCTGTCGACCCACCGATCTCAAGGTTGGCGGTGTAAACAGAGTTGGGAAACAGGATGTTTGCCACCTGGCGGCCAAAGAAATCCGGCCAGGGCGGCTGAAGCCCTGCGGTAGGTGAAGTCGTTACCGTCGCGTTAAAAGTGCCAGCCGTGGTCAGCGGGAACGGGTCAAACGCGCCCGACGCCGAGATGAAAATCAGGAACCGGCCGTCGCCGTAAATGCTGGCTTTGCTGGCATCCAGAAGCTGGCTGGAGGCGGAAATATTGGTCGATGTTCCATCCGGCTTGGGAATCACAATGTTGAACGGATCAAATTGCCAGACGTCGTTGGGCGTCAACACGACCAGGAAGTCCAGAATATCAGCGCAGTTCCGCGAACTTAAATAACGAACGTGCACTGTCACCGCCTGAGTCGAATGGACGTTGGTGACGGTCAGGAAATTGGTCGGCCGCTTGTCGGCCGTCAAAGTCCGCGCGCCAAAATCCACCAGGTACAGCAACTGGGAGCCAGGATTGTGAACGCTGCCGCTGGGGAAGATTCTGGACCCGTTGTCCAGAAAACGTGTCCTGTTGGCTAACCATGCGCCACCGCCAAAGTCGCCGGTGTCGTTGAAAGGCACCTGGGCCCAGGATGTCGCGGTTGCCAGCGTAGCCACCAGCAAAACCAGCGAACTCATGAAAAGAAACTTATTTATTCCTTTCATCTAGAGGTTCCTCCTTTACGAGAAGATGAACAGAAGACAAACAACCGAAACCACGCAGAACCAGAAGAAATTTGGGGATACCACCTCCTCATCTCCATAGATTGATCTTTCTCAGATTTCGCTATCAATTTTTACAAGCTGTTGAAAAATAAGGTTAAATGCCTAAAAAACGCCCTAAACCTACCATCCGTTCCGACGGTTGTCAAGCGAAAACATGGACAAAATCGTCCAAAAAACTGTCCTCTGCAGCAGCGGTAAAAGATGCCTCACTGTTTCAAAAGTTGCGGAAAAAAAGAGCTTTCGGTGCGGCGCCCATTTCCCGCTTCGTAAATTCCGCCGGGCGAATGCGGCTACTTCCATGTATGCGCGAGCCTGACCAGGCCGTAGTCGCTGCCCGAGTGCCGAACAATGAAGCTGCAGGTGGAGTCCATAATCTCGTAAGCCTGCAGCCTTCGTTCGTCGGTGGTGGCGATACTGAAGTGATATCGCCCGGAAAGAAGCGGCAGTTGCGAGAATTCAAGGGTGGCGCTGCAGATCCCGTTTTTCTCCTCTTTCAGGTGAAACTGATCCTCCACCGTATTGGCGCAATAACAGACCACGCCGTCGTTGCGGATGATGGCGATTCCCAGGTTGGGCTGGGACGCAGCGCGAAATCGCGCGCGCACCGTCAGTTTCAGGCCCTCTCCGGTGAGAAATTGGCTGCGAGGCTGGCCGGCCAGATCGGTCAGCGCGACCGATTCAATCGACGAGAAAGGATGCAGGGTCCCGGCGGGCCGCGTTCCTGCCCTCGATTCGCGCTGGAAATCCGAGTACTGCTCGACAACTTCCGCTGCCGGCCCGGTGGCGCGGCATTCGCCGCGATGAAGCCACACGGCTTGATCGCACAGTTGGCGCACCTGATACATGTTGTGAGAGCAGAAGACAATGTTTCGGCCGGCGTCCTTGAAGTGATGGATGCGGTCGACGCACTTCTTCTGAAAATTCTGATCGCCCACCGCCAGCGCCTCATCAATGACCAGCACATCGGGATCGAAGGCGGTGGCGGTGGCAAAGCCAAGACGCAGATACATGCCCGAGGAGTAGGTCTTGATCGGTTGATCAATGAATTCGCTCAATTCCGCAAACTCTATAATCTGCGGTTCGCGGGCTCTGGCTTCCTGTCTTGAGACTCCCAGGGTCGCGGCGGTGAAGTGAATATTTTCCCGCCCGGTAAATTCGGGATGAAAGCCCGCGCCCAGCTCCAGCAGGGATGCGACGCGCCCGGAGGTGCGTACCGTGCCGCTGGTCGGGGCGGTCGTTCCGGTGATCAGCTTCAGCAGCGTGCTCTTTCCTGCACCGTTGTCGCCGATCACTCCGAAGGTTGTTGCCCTGCCGATGCGCGCCGAGAATTCTTTCAAGGCCCAGAAAGGACGATGATACTGCCGTCGCAGCAGCAGCTCCTTGAGAATCCCCCGGCTCCCCTGGTAGACACGGTAAACCTTGGTCACACGATCCAGTTCGATTGCATTCATACGTAATCCGACAGAATCCCCCGCGTGCGCCGGAGCAGCGCCCAGCCGGCGATGAACATTCCAGCGCTAACCAGGGAGAGGTAAACCAGGGGCGCGATGCCGGGCAGGTCCGCGCCCAGGAGCGCCGCCCGATAAAGCCCCACCAGGTGTGTCAGCGGGTTGGCGCCGCTGAGCCACTGGTATCGGATGGGCACGGAGGCGGGAGGATAGACGATCGGAGTTGCCCAGAAGAGAAAAGGAAACCCCATGGCGAGGAACTGATGGATGTCACGCATGAAAATGTTTGTTCCGGCTACCAGCAGGCCGGCGCCGAGCGTGCCGACAGTCTGCAGCAGGATGGCCGGCAGCAGCCACAAGAGCGACAGCGAAACGGCGCCGGAATTGAAGAACAGAATGGCCACAAAAACCGCCAGCGCGACCAGGAGACTGGAAACGCTGGAGAGCACGGTGCTTCCCGGAAGCAGTTCCACCGGGAATTTTACTTTCTTGATCAGATTGCCGTTTTCAATAAAGACGGTGGCGCACCGGGTTATGGATTCATGGAATTGAATCCAGGGCAGCAAGCCTGCAAACAAATAGCTGGCAAAGGATCCCACGGTCTGGGCCTGCGGCCAGCCGGGTCGGATGACCTGCGAAAAGACGAACGTGTAAAGCAGCAGCATAAAAACGGGGTGGACCACGGTCCAGAACAGGCCCATGAGTGAACCGATATAGCGCAGCTTCAAATCACGCAGCGTCAACTCGCGCAGCAGGAACAAACGATCCCGCAGGGAAGTGGACATAGCGGGAAAATAGCAAAATCTGCCGCCAAAGACAACTTTGCGGGCGCCGGCGCATCTTGTAGAATGTTGAACTCTGTGTGGTCTGATAGCGCGATTAGTGCGATGAAACTTCCAGGAAAACTGTGGACCGCGTGCGCGGTGTGGGCGGCCGTCTGTGCTTGCTTCACTGCGACCGCCGCCGCCCAGTCGGCGGAGCTGAAGATTGAACCTCCCGAGTACGACTTCGGCAAGATTTCCAGTTCACAGATCGTGAAACATACGTTCCTGCTTCGCAACTCCGGCGGGGCAACCCTCTACATCCGGGATATTACGGTCACCTGCGGGTGTACGCTGGTGGATGTCAGTTCGAAATCCATTGAACCGGGCAAGAGCGCGTCCTTGACGCTGCAGATTGAACCGGATGCCAAGGAAGGACCGATTGAAAAGACCATAACGATCGCGACCAACGATCCCCGGGGTCCGCTGCGCGCTCTCAGGGTTCGCGCTGAAATCCAGCGGGACCTTCACAAGATGTCGGCCCTGGAAAAGGAGAAATCGATTTTCTCCCCAGAGTGCAGGTCTTGCCATGTTGATGGCGGCACGGGAAAGACCGGCAAGGACCTTTATCAAGCTGACTGCGCCATGTGCCATGGGTCTCTGGAAGAGCGCGACCATGTGCGTTCGCTCAACGTAGCCAGTCTCGCAGAAGACCTGCAGGAGCTGCGCAAGACGATTGCGCTGGGGAATGGCCGCGGGACAATGCCTGGTTTTTCGGCGGCTGCCGGCGGACCTCTGAGTGATGCCCAGATTGATTCGCTGGTGGACCTTTTCATAAAGTGGCAGAAAACGGAGAAGGGCAGGCACGGCGGGGGCCGCTGAGGTTTGGCCGAAGCGCGAATCTCCTAATCTGTGAAAAAGTTCACTGCCAAGAACATCAAGCTCACGAAGCTGAGACTCCTGCACGTTCTCCCTCACCGGAAGCCGTTGAATGCAGTTTGCCGAAGCGTCAGCGGAGAGGAGTCCCGAGCGCCTGTGGTAAGATAAAGTATCCATCTTGGCTCTTGGGTCAAGTGACTGGAGACGGCAGCCGCTACGGGATGCGCGCACGCATCACAGGTCACATTCATGAATGAACCAACCGCCTTTCCGGAAATCTCGATTGTGGTTCCCTGTTTTAACGAGGCGCCGTCGCTATCCGAATTGCTGGCTCGCATCATGAAAGTGCTGGAGGGCGGCCCGCAATACGAAATCATTTTCGTCGACGACGGCAGCAGCGACGAGAGCCACTCCATCCTGGCCGGCTTTCGCGACCCGCGAGTCCGATGCATCCGGTTGCGACGGAACTTTGGCAAGGCGGCTGCACTGTCGGTCGGCTTCAAGCAGTCGCGAGGGCAGGTGATTGTAACCCTCGACGCCGACCTCCAGGACCAGCCGGAAGAGATCCCGGCGCTGCTGCAGGCGATGCAAGCCCACGGATGGGATCTGGTTTCGGGCTGGAAGCGGCATCGCCAGGATTCCAGGGGCAAGACGCTGCCTTCCCGCATATTCAACTGGGCGACGGCAAAGCTGACGGGCATCAAGATACACGATTTCAACTGCGGCTTGAAAGCCTACCGGCGGCAAGTGATCGAGGAGATCAAGGTGCAGGGGGAGATGCATCGCTACATCCCGGTTCTGGCAAGCTACCGTGGTTTCTGTGTTGGGGAAGCCCCGGTCTCTCACGCTGCGCGCCGGTACGGGAATTCAAAATACGGCGCCGGGCGCCTGCTGGGTGGTTTTTTCGATCTGCTTACCGTCATCATGCTGACTCGGTACAATCGCAAGCCGCTCCATGCCTTCGGAGTACTGGGCATTATTCTGGCCACGGTTGGAGCCAGCATCGAGACCTATCTCGCCATCGGCTGGTTTTTCGGTCAGTGGATTGGAAGCCGTCCCGCGTTCCAGCTGGGCATCCTGTTGACCATAATCGGCGTCCAGTTCATCTTCTTTGGGCTCCTGGCGGAGATGATCGCTTATTCTTCGCAAGAAGAGGAGGACTATGGAGCACGCTTGATCACGCCGAAAACGGAACACGCCCCCCGCGAGATTCACCAGCTTAGCAGATGAGAGTTGCGCAGATCGGCGTGGCGCATCCCTACCGCGGAGGAATTGCCCACTACACCACTTCCCTTCACCATTCGCTTCTGCAGCGCGGTCACGACTCCTTTGTGGTCTCATTTTCCCGGCTCTATCCCTGGCTGCTGTTCCCCGGAAAGTCGCAGTTTGACGCCAGCGAAAGGCACTTTTCCATTGACAGCCAGCGGCTGATCGACAGTCTGAATCCGCTGAGCTGGAGCGCCGCGGCCCGCCGCATCTTGGATCAAAAGCCGGACGCGGCGGTGGTTCAGTACTGGCACCCGTATTTTGCCCCGGCATTCCGGGCGATCGTTTCGCGGCTCCGCGCCGGCCGGATTCCGGTCGTGTTGATTTGCCATAACATAGTTCCCCATGAATGGCACCCGGTGGCGACCTTCTTGCGGGACCGGTTCTTTGCCCAGGTGGAGCGCTTCCTGGTACACGCTGACAAGGACCGGCGGCTTCTTGAAGCGCTCCGCCCCGGGGCGAAGGTCTTCAAAGCGCAGCATCCGGTGTACCACTTTTTTGAGGCGCCGGCGGTCACTCGCGAATCGGCTCGCGAGAGCCTGGGCCTTGCGCGCGAGGATAACGTGATTCTCTTCTTCGGCCATGTGCGCCCTTACAAAGGCCTGGACATTCTGCTGCGCAGCCTGCCGCGGGTTCTAAACCGTCAGAAAGTACGGCTGCTGATCGCGGGCGAGTTCTACGAATCGCGCAATCGCTATGACAGGCTGCTGCGCAACCTGGGTCTGCACCCCTACCTGATCGTGCACGACCGGTATGTTCCCAACGAAATGGTCGCGACCTATTTCAGGGCGGCCAACCTCCTGGCGCTGCCTTATCGGGCCGCCACGCAGAGCGGCATTGTGCCGACCGCCTACTTGTTCGATCTTCCGGTGGTGACCACCTCAGTAGGCGGCTTGCCGGAGGCGGTGCTGGACGGGAAAACGGGTTTCTTGGTCCCGCCGGAAAACCCGGCGGCGCTGGCCGAGGCGATTGTCGATTACTTTCAAGCCCATTGGGAAGCGCCCTTCCGGGACCAAATTCGACGCTTCAAGCAGCAATTCTCGTGGAGCACGATTGTGGACGGCATCGAGGATCTGGTGGGTGCGGCAGATGGAAGGGAGCGAGCTCTGCTGCAAGCAAGATGAAGCGCGAATGGGAGCGGGATGATTCGAACCTGGCGTGGTGGCGATGGGCGCTTCCCCTGTTGGGTTTTACGCTGCTGGTCTACGTCAACTCGCTTTCCAACGGATTTGTCTTCGACGATCTCCCGCTGATACAGGACAACCCGCAGATTCGTTCGATAAGGGACGTGGCGGGAATTTTCGGACGACAGGGATACCGGCCGGTTCGCACGCTCACCTATGCGCTGAACTACTGGTTGTTTGGGCTCAACCCCTTCTATTTCCACCTGACCAATGTCCTGGCGCACGGGGCCAACGGAATTCTCCTATTTCTCTTGCTGAGGAGGCTCTTCGGGAAGTCGCTTCTGGCCCTGGCGGGGGCTGCGCTGTTTGTCTGTCACCCGATCCAAACTGCCGCCGTGGCCTACGTATCGGGCCGAAAGGATGTCCTGGCAGGCGGGTTTGTCCTGGCCGGGATGTTGTGCTTTGCGAACCACCTGAGGGACGGCAAAAGGTTCTGGTTTGTCGGGTCTTTGATCCTCTTCGCGCTGGCTCTTTTCAGCAAGGAAGTGGCGGTGATCTTTCCGCTGCTGCTTTTCGCGCTGGAGTCGCTCAATGGAAACCTCGCATCCGAAGTGCGGGATCCGGCCCGCCTGCGCACTCGCAGCCTGAAGGTGCTGGTCAGGCGCCGCTGGTTTTACGGATCGATGCTGATCGCGGCTTTGGTGTTTCTTTATTACGCGCAATTCATCATGTACGCCTCGCGCAAGGCGGATTTCTGGGGCGGATCGCCCTTCAACAACTACCTGACCTCTCTGAAGCTCTTCCTGCATTATATGAGGATGACGGTTGTCCCCTACCCTCTGATCGCGGATTACGAGGGGGTGTTCCCGGTCGCAAGCGGAATTGGAGATTTTTCCGGCTGGGTTGCAATTGCGGGTACGGCTGCCTACCTTTGGGCGGTCGTCTGGAGTCTTCGCCGCCGGCCCCGGATGGGCTTTGGGCTGCTCTGGTTTGGGGTCACACTGCTCCCCGTGCTCCAGTTGTTGCCGTTCCATGAAATCGCGGCCGACCATTATCTCTACCTGCCTCTGGCGGGCTTCATCGTCGCACTGCTGGACGCAGGCGAGTGGAAATTTGCTCGTCTTCCGGTTTCGATAGCGGTCTCGGCGGCTGCCTGCCTCGTGTTGCTGTTCTCGGGAATGTCTGTGAGTCGAAATCGCGACTGGCGCAACACGCGTTCGCTTTGGGAGGCGACGGCGCGGCATGCGCCCGGCTCCGCGCGGGTTCACAATAACCTGGGAACGACTCTGCACGCTGAAGGAGTGCTGGATGAGGCTCTAGCTCACCTGTTGCGCGCCACAGAGCTAGATCCAACCGCGGCCGCCTACTGGAGCAACCTGGGGGCCCTGTATCATGACCAAGGCGACTATCAGGCGGCCGTAGGCGCGCTGCTTCGCTCGGTGGCAATCGACCCGGGCAACGCGTACACGCAGACAAATCTGGGTAATGCATACAAGAAACTGGCGCTCAACCAGGCGCGCGACGCCGGCCATCCGTTCTGGCGGGCGGCGCTGGCGCACTTGGAGCGCGCGGTGAGTCTGGACACCCGCAATGGTGCTCTGCGCTACAACCTGGGGTCGGCTTACTATGAGCTGGGCAGGAAGCAGGAGGCGCGAAGTCATTTCGAAGGCGCGCGCCGACTGAGCCCGGATTTTGGCCGTGCCTATTACGCGCTTGGTTTGCTGGACAGTGAGGCAGGCGACTTTAATGCGGCTCGAGTGGAGCTGCAAAGGGCTATTGAGTTGGAAGCGGGGAACCTGGACGCCATTCAGTTGCTCGCCGGCGTCCGGCTGAAACGGGGAGAATATGAGGAAGCCAAGACGCTGCTGGAAGCAGCGGTGAGCCGGTTCCCCTCCAATTCCGACTTGCGACTGCGCCTGGGGCTGGTATACAAGACTCTGGGAGAAACGCCGAAAGCGCGAGAGCAGCTCAATCTCGCCCTGCAGTTGGATCCGGCCGGCAACAGGGCGGATGAAATTCGCCGGTTGCTGAATTCTCTCTGAAGCGGTCGATGTACAAGGGCAAGAAGATCACCGTGGTGATTCCCTGCTTGAATGAGGAGGAGGGAATCCAGAAAGTATTGGCGCAGATTCCCGAGTTCGTTGATGAAACGATCGTGGTGGACAATAATTCCACCGACAAGACGGGCCAAATTGCGGCTCAAATGGGCGCCAAAGTGATTCCAGAGCAAATTCTCGGGTATGGTCGCGCTTATAAGACAGGACTGACGCATGCGCAGGGCGACATCATCGTCACCCTGGATGGCGACCATTCCTATCCCGTCGACGCCATCTCTTATCTGCTGGAGAACCTGCTTCGCTCCAAGGCGCGCTTCCTTTCTGCTTCACGTTTTCCCATTCGCTACCGGGACGCAATGTCGCTGAAACACAAAGTCGGCAATCATCTTCTGTCGGTTGTCATGTCGGCGCTTTACTTCAGACGCGTTCGGGACAGCCAGTCCGGGATGTGGATTTTCTACAAGGATGCGCTCCAGCACATGAAACTGGAGAGCAACGCCATGGCCTTTTCGGAAGAGATTAAGATCGAAGCAATCCTCAACAAAGCTGTCGGCTTTGAAGAGATACCGATTTCGTACTCCAACCGCGCGGGAGAAATCAAGCTTCAGCCATGGAAGGACGGTTTTAGAAATCTCGGATATCTTTTCAAAAAAAGATTTGCGCGATGAGGGAGGCATGTCCCGCCTGTGGCGGCCAATTGGAAAGCTGGGGGGCAGTCCCGGACAGGTTGACCGATCTGGGAATCTTTTCGCTGGGCCGCTGCCGCAGTTGTGCCAGTCTGGTGATGCAGCCCCTGCCGGCCCAGCGCCAGATCCCGGCATTTTATCCGGCCGACTACTGGTACCGCGAGAGCGACCAGTCATGGGTGTCTCGGCTGGAATGGCGCTACCGACGCTGGGTGCTGGGAGACCATGTTCGCTTCGTCACCCGGTTTTTAAAACCCGGGGCCCGGCTGCTGGATGTGGGTTGCGGAGGAGGCACTTTCCTTTTCTTATTGAAGCAGCGAGGCTACCAGGTGAAGGGACTGGATTTTTCACCCCAGGCGGCGGCCGAGGCGCTGCGGCGCTACCGGGTCCCGGTGGCCGTTGGTTCGCTGCGAGATCAGAAAGAGTCGTTGATCCAGTGGGCTCCGGAAGTGGTTACCCTGTTTCATGTCTTGGAGCACTTGATAGATCCTGGCCTGGAACTGAAGCAGATCCATGCGATGCTTCCGCCTGCAGGTCAGCTATTTTTGCAGGTGCCTAATGTTGAGAGCTGGCAATCGAGATTTTTTCGCGGGCGCTGGTATGGATTGGACGTCCCGCGGCACGTGGTGAACTATTCCGCGGCCGGTTTGCGCGCCGTCCTGCGAAGCGCCGGCTTTGACATCACGCACGGCAAAGCGTTTTCGCTCCGGGATAACAGTGCCTCCTGGGCTTCCAGCCTTCTGCCGGCGGCCGACCCGCTGCGGAGGAAGCTGGCGGGTCGCGGGAGCGGAATCAACACTCTGAGCTATGCCGGACTGGTGGCGGCGTGTCAGCCGCTGGCAGCCTTGGAAGCCGCGTGGGGACGCGGGGGAACATTGTTCGTCCGCGCCGTGAAAAAGTCGGAGGGACAGTGAAGATCTGCATTGTGGGTACAGGCTATGTGGGACTGGTCGCGGGCGCCGGGTTTGCTGAAACGGGCAATGATGTCTGGTGCATTGACATCGACCGCCGAAAGATCGAAAGGTTGAAGCACAGTATTGTTCCCATCTATGAACCGGGGCTGGAGGAGCTAATCAAGCGCAACCGCGCTGAGGGACGGCTGCGATTTTCCACAGACATAAGCGAAGGCGTCAGGCACTCGCTGATCCTCTTCATCGCAGTGGGAACGCCGCCGCGGGAAGACGGCGGCTCCGATTTGAAGCACGTGCTGGCTGCCGCCAAGTCCATAGCCCGCGCCATGAACGGATACAAGATTGTAGTTCTCAAGAGCACTGTCCCCGTGGGCACCGCAGACCAGATTCGTCAGGTCATGTCGGTTTTGACGCGACACGAATTTGATGTGGTAAACAACCCGGAATTTCTCAAGGAAGGCGCGGCGCTTGAAGACTTCATGAAGCCGGATCGAATTGTGATCGGCACCGGCAACGCGCGGACTGCGGAGGTGATGCGCGAGCTCTATGCCCCCTTTTTGCGCACCGGGGCTCCGTTTCTGGTCATGGATAATCGAAGCGCCGAACTGACCAAGTACGCGGCCAACGCCATGCTGGCCACCCGCATATCCTTCATGAATGAAATGGCCAATCTGTGCCGGGTGTTGAACGCAGACATCCAACTGGTCCGGCAAGGCATCGGCACGGACCGGCGCATTGGCCCTTCATTCTTGTTTGCCGGTTTGGGCTACGGCGGGAGCTGTTTCCCGAAGGATATCCGCTCGCTGATTGAGATGGGCCGGCGGCACGACTTGTCGATGGAAATGGTCTCGGCAGTGCACCGGGTCAACGAGCGCCAGAAATCCATGATGGTGGATCGGATCGTGGACTTTTTTCTCAGCGGGCGGGCCGCAGAGCTGGAGACGCGGACCGAGCCCTCCATGCCCCGGCCGCGGGGGAGAGTCAAAGAAGTTTCCAGGCTTTCGCGTTCGGGGGAGGCTCAGCCAAAGCAAAGAAAACTGAAGCGCGCCCATTGTCTGAAAGGGAGAACGTTCGCAGTGTGGGGACTCAGTTTCAAGCCGCAGACGGACGATATGCGCGACGCGCCCAGTGTGGTTGTCATCCAGGGCCTGCTGCGTCATGGCGCGCAGGTTCGCGCTTATGACCCTGAAGCGATGGCGGCGGCCCACGCAGTTTTCGGCGACACGATCAGGTACTGCGCTACCAACTATGATGCGCTCAAGGGAGCCGATGCGCTGATCCTGGTGACGGAATGGAACGTCTTCCGCAATCCCGATTTCTCTCGCATTAAGAAAATGCTGCGGTTGCCCCTGATTTTTGACGGCAGAAATCAATTCAATCCTCAGGAGCTTCGTGAGATGGGATTCGTGTATTCTTCGATTGGTCGCCCCCAGCGCCAAGAATGAAGAATTAAGAATGAAAAGCTCAACGCTCTGGGTCGATTTCTCACCCTTCATTTTTCATTCTTCATCCTGTCAACGCGCATGAGTGCCCAGGCCCTGGTCTCGGTGGTGGTTCTCAACCATAACGGGCTTCGCTATCTGGACGAGTGTCTTGCCTCACTGGTTTCACAAACCTATGCCAAGCTGGAAATCATCCTGCCGCAAAAGATCTACTGGGTAGAGCGAAATCGCTTCTGGCTGGTCGTTAAGAATTTCCCCCCGGTGCTGCTGTTGCTCTCGCCCCTGTTCACCGCCCACCGCTTTTTCTGGAATTTCCTGTACGCCCTTTCAGGAAAGGGCGCTGCGGGGAATTTTCGCAGAGGTCATTCTTTGGCGCTGTTGGGGAAAACTATCTTGTCGGCCTACGCCGACGGCCTGCGGCAACTGCCGCCGGTTTGGAAGGAGCGAAGACGGATTCGGAGGAGCCGGCGCCTGACCGATCGTGAATTCCTGGATTTGATGTGGCGCTTCAAGATCTCGGCGAGGGATCTGGCGGCGAGAGACTGATGGAACTTCATCAAGGGCTGGAGCGTGTTGTGCGAAGAATCCTGCCCGGCTGGCTGCTCAATCGCCTGGATCCATTCCAGGCTGAGATTGACAGGCTGGTCTCCCAGGCGGGACGGGAGACGCGAGCCGGGATGATCGTGCTCGATGCAGGAGCGGGCGAGGCACGGCACGCGCCAGGATTCGCCCATGCTCGGTACGTCGCGCTGGATCGCTGCGTGGGCAATGCAGGCTGGGACTACGCATCCGTGGACATCTGCGGAGATGCGGTCCGGCTCCCGCTGCTTGCCGCGTCGGTGGACCGCATTCTGTGCGTGGTGACCCTGGAACACCTGAAAGACCCGGCGGCGGCGATAATTGAATTTGCCCGCATCTTGAAGCCGGAAGGGCGGCTCTATCTGATCACGCCCTTGATGTGGGAGGAGCACCAGGCGCCCCACGACTATTTTCGCTTCACTCACTGGGGTCTGCACCACCTGCTGAGCGGCGCGGGACTGGAGGTGCAGCGCATCAATCCGATCGGGGGGTTCTTCTGGATGTACGGTCGCCGCAGCGTGAATCTGGTTTCGTTTTTCCAGTCCTCCTGGAGATGGGTGCTCTTCCCTCCGATCGCGCTGGTTGCGGGCTGCCTGGTCCCGTTGTTGTGTTACTACCTGGACGGTCTCGACCGGGAGAAGCGACATACGCTTGGGCACACGGCCATTGCCCTGCGCAAATGACGCACGTCAGGCCACAGCCCGGTGGCAGGGGGCGGGCAGCAGCCCGGGCCGCAGCCCTGGCGACGCGCAACAACGTCCTGCTCCTCC
>JACQGG010000006.1 GCA_016199665.1 Acidobacteriota bacterium
CAGTCACAGTGATGCTACTACCGTCAACCAGGTTGACCTTGCGATTAGCAAGAGCCACAGCGGCAATTTTGCGGTCGGGACCAATGGGACCTACACGATCACGGTACGCAACGTGGGCTCTGGGGCCAGCAGCGGGACGATTACGGTGACCGACAGCCTTCCCAACGGGTTGAGCTATGTCTTGGCGCAGGGGAGTAATTTCTTCTGCTCGTCCTCCGGTCAGACAGTAACCTGCACGACCGCCGGTTCTTTGCCGGTGGGCGCCAGTGCCGGCATCACGATAACAGTAAGTATTTCTGATGCAGCCGTGGGGACTGTCACCAACAGCGCCACTATTTCAGGGGGCGGTGATACCAACTCGGCAAATAACACGGCCAACGACCCCACTACAGTCAACAGCCCGCCAACGACTACGACAACCACAACTTCCTCGACAACAACAACGACGACCCCCTCGACAACGACTTCCACCACCACTTCGTCGGAACCATCGACAACCAGCAGTCAAACGACCACTTCATCAACCGAAAGCACCTCGACAACGACTGCGACGAGCACCACAACCTCGACGACAACCACCAGCACTTCGACTACGACGTCAACAACTTCGACGACATTGCCACCGTCGTCCAGATTGTTAGTCCTGGAAAGCAAGTCGGCGACTCCCGGGAGCACCGTCAGTATCGCTGCTTCACTGAGTGAGGGAAACGGCATAGCAGGCTTGCAGTTTACGGTCAACTACGACCCGGCAGTTTTGTCTTACCCGGCTGGCGGTTCTGTGACACCTGGAACCTTGGTTACTTCTCAGTCGATCGTCGCCAACGGGACCACGCCCGGTAAGGTTTCTGTCGCCCTGGCCGGGTCCAGCAGCTTGGAACCGGGCTCCGGGACCGTGGTCTCGATTCCATTGGCCGTGAGCGCGCAGGCTGTCGTAGGTACTTCCCTCACTCTTTCCGGTCTGTCCGCCTTCGATCCCTCAGGGGTGAGCGTTCCGTTGAGCGGCCAGGGAAGTACACTGACAATCACAGCTCCTTCCTGTCGGGGTGACGTTAACCTGGATGGCCAGCGGAATACGGCCGATGCCATCATTATCTTGAATTACATCGTGGGGAGGCAGACATTGACCGGGCAGGCGCTGACCAATGCAGACGTCAACCAGGACGGGGAGGTCAATGTAGGTGACGTGATTCTGCTGTTGAATTACATTGTAGGCAACAGCCAGCCTCCCGCCTGTCGCTAAGGAGAAACGGCATGACCAGACTTGCAAGCTATTTCCTGATCATGGCTGGTTTTTTGGTTGTAGCTGAAGGCGGAGGCGGCGAGCAGTCCCTTCCGATATCTCGGCCGGGAACAGAAGGAGTCCGTGTCGCGCCGGCAGGCGAGACAGAGGAAACGTTGAACCCAGCGCAGACGGACTCTGCCAGGGTCTCATTCAACAGACAAGTCAATATCGTGATTTCCCGACTCGCAGGCGAAAAGGAGGTTATCAAGGCCGACGGACCCGGCCGGCGGATTCTCTTTCCCTGGAGCGGCTCTCCGGAGAGGAGTTCTATTCAGGAACTTCATTTGTACAACCCGGAAGCAATCTCTAACGACGTCGATATCCTGTCTGCCGGCGCGCAGGGAGATTATTCCTGGCAGACGGAGAATCTCAGTGGCGGCCAGGAAGCTACGATTCCTATTTCACCGGATCGGATCCTGCTGGGTCTCCTGGGTGAGCGACCGCTGGTCGCCTACGTGGCCTGGAGCCGGAACGGGCGAATAGAGCTGATTGACCAGGGGGAGCGGTTGTTCGTTGAAGAGCCGGCCGTTGCCCAGTATGAGATCGTTGTTGAGGGAGATCCAGTGGCTGTCCAGGTGGAAATTGTCGGGAAGGGGATTTCTTCGGTCCATCGTTCCCCGTCCCTGAGGCTGGCAGTCAGCCTGACTTCTCACACCGGGGAGGGGGTGACGCGGGCGGCTTGGGTTGCGACCGATCTGCAGCCGCTTGACGGCTGGGTGTTGGGTGTTGTCGATGTGAACGATCCGGAAGGTTTGCCCGAGGTTCGCAGCTCGATAGGCTCTGACGCAGAAGGGAACACAGCTCCCGCAGAAGTCCACCTTGTTCGCTTGCGCTAATCGCCTCGGCTGCCTTGACATGGACAGGGCGAAGAGAGCTTTAGGGGTTAGCAGGCAACGTGCAGGGCCGGCCTGCTATCGCCAGTGCTCCCTCATCCTCCTATTTCTGGTCCTGGCGCCTTCCTCGGCATTTTCCCAGAAGGTGCTCTCTGTAACGTCGCAGAGCGCCGCTGCAGGCAGCTCGGTCTCCATCCCGGTGCAGTTGAATGACGGCAGCGGAATCGCAGGCTTGCAGTTTATCCTGATTTACGACTCCACCGTTCTGTCCTACCCGGCCGGCGCATCTCTCACGCCGGGAACCTTGATAACCGATCATTCGATGGTTGCCAACGGGGCTACCGCCGGCAGAGTTTCAGTTGCTATAGCCTCAGCCAATAGCCTGAAATCCGGCGCCGGGACAGTGGTATTGATTCCTCTGGTGGTCAACAATCAGATTGCCCCTGGGACTCAAACTTCTCTCATTCTTTCCGACGTTTCTGCTTTCAATTCCTCCGGGTCCAGTGTCCCGCTTGAAAGGCAGGGCGGAAGTGTGACGGTAAGTGGGGCGAGCACTACTACGACGACTGCAACGACGACCACCACAACTGCCACAACGACCGGGTCCACATCGACGACAAGCGCGACAACGACCCCAGCAACATCATCCACTACCTCGACGACTTCCACTACATTGCCGCCGACTTCATCCAGATCGTTAACCCTTGGAAACAAGTCCACTGCTCCTGGGAGCACGGTCAGTATTCCGGTCTTGCTGAGCGAGGGGAGCGGAGTAGCAGGCTTGCAATTTATCCTCAGCTACGACGCGGCTGTTCTCTCCTACCCCTCCGGTGCTTCTCTCACGCCCGGAACTTTGATTACGGATCAGTCGATTGTCGCCAACGGGGCCTTTCCGGGTAAGGTTTCAGTCGTTCTAGTCTCGGCCAACAGTTTAAAGTCCGGTTCTGGCACGGTTGTATCGATTCCCCTGGTGGTGGGCAGGCAGGCCGGCGCAGGCAGCCAGACTTTTCTTCGCCTTACCGATATCCTCGCGTTTGATTCCTCAGGGGGCAACATTGCTTTGCAGACGGGTCCGGGCGGTGTTCTTACTCTGGGCACCCCGCAAAAGCTCTTCTTCGCCTTCCTTGCCAACGGAACGGGAGCCGCTTCGGACTTTGTTTTGACCAATCCTTCCACGACTGACACGTCTTCGGGAAACCTGGAATTCTTCGGGAAGGACGGACTTCCTCTCCCGGTTGGGATTGCCGGAGCATCGGCGAAAAACAGTGTCAATTTTTCGCTGCCGCCAATGGTGACGTTGACGGTCTCGACCGACGGCCTTGGGGATGTCGTCGTCGGCTCCATTCGCGTCACCAGTGACCATCCTATCGGCGGCTTCGTCCGATTCGCGCTGTCGGGCGCCGGCATCGCAGGGGTGGGTACCAGCCAGCCTCTCAGCGCCTTTGCCGTTCCCGTGCGAAGAAAACTGGGAGGCATCAACACCAGTATTGCGATCCAGAATACCGAGGATAAGCCGGTAACGCTCGATTTGTCGCTCTGGGACGGGAAAGGCCAACCGGTTGCCAACGGCAAGCGCGCCATTGCAAATCTTGCCGCTGGCGGGCAGATTGCACAGTTCATCAATGAGCTGTTTCCTACGGCGATGACCGATGACTTTCAGGGAACCTTGCTGGTCCAGGTCACCGGGGGCAAAGTGGCGGCCACGGCATTGGAATTGGGGTCCGCTCCCGGCCAGTTTACCGCGCTGCCGGTGGTGCCAAGCGAGAGCGTGCCGTGACCCGCAACGTTGTTGTTACGGAGGGGCGCCTGCAGATCTGGGATACCGGGAACACCGGGGACAGCCTACCTGTTCACGGCGTTAACGGCTCGGTTTGGTGCCCATCATCCAGGATAGGCGAAAAACCGGTGAACCAGCCGCCTGTCCCCGGGTTCTATCCGAACTGATCTCTACCCCTACGGAGAGGTCTGGTCGGAGACCGGTGGTGGTACAAAATACAAGATGACGGGCAAAGAACGGGACTCAGAGTCGAGCAACGACTTCTTCGGCGCGAGGTATTACGTCAACGTGACTGGAAAGTGGTTGGGTGTGGATCCGATCTTCGCACGCCTTCAGGATCAGCGACTCGATTTTTTTCAATCCGCGCAGGAGTCTCAGACTCGGTTTTCCCTCTCCGTTTTTGGAGGGTTTTAGCCCGAGCAGTTCGTCGGTGCTCACTTCCAGGACCTGAGCGAATCGGATCACCATTTCGGCGGAAAGGCGCAGCCGGCTTGCCGCGCCAGCTAGCTGAAGCCTGGAAGAGCAATCCAGGTGGTATAATCACGGCCATGGCTAAGCAAGTGATCCACGTCTCGGAAAAAGAAGCGACCACTGATTTTGCCTCGCTGCTCAAGCGGGTCCGCGCTGGCGCTGAAGTAGTCATCGAGAACGACGCCCAGCCGGTGGCCGTTGTCCATTCGGCCGAGCCGATGCCCCGAACAATCTCCGAATGCATTGCGCTGGCCAAGGCTCACGAAGAGGAAACCAGCCAAGCTCCTGTTCTCGATTCAGACTTTGCCGCCGACGTAGAGGAAATCGTCAGTAACCGCAAGCCGTGGAATCCGCCCGCGTGGGAGTAATCCTGGACTCCAGCGGTCTGATCGCCACCGAACGAAAAGGCCAGACCGTTCGTCAAATCCTGGAACAGGTGCGCGCCGCTGCAGGTGAGACCGAGGCGGGTCTTTCGGTGGTGACCGTCGCTGAACTTACCCACGGAGCGTATCGCGCCAAAACCGAAGCAGTCAGGCAGCGGCGGCTGATGTTTGTCGACGAGCTGTGCCGCGACGTGCCGGTGCATCCGGTGACGCTGGAAATCGCGCGACTGGCCGGGCGAATCGAAGGCCAGCAGGAAGCTCAGGGAGTCCAGCTTGCGTTTGAAGACCTGCTGATCGGCGCGACGGCGCTACATCTCGGCTATGCTGTGGCCACGCTGAATGTTCGCCACTTCCGGCTTATCCCCGGCTTATCGGTCGCGCAGCTCTAATCGCGCAAAACCGTTTCAGGTATCCTCACTTTGACGACTAACGTGAAACCTGGTTGGGAAACGTTGGCGCCGCTCGTTAGTTGGGAAGAGTGATGGAGGGTCTCCGTGCTCGGGCTGCGCCCGCCCGAGGCGGGCTCCGCTTCCTGCGCGCGGAGCCCGGCTTTGTTTGATCACCCCCGCCCACCCAGCGTGGTGCCGACTCGGCGGCGGCGT
Source organism: Acidobacteriota bacterium (assembly GCA_016199665.1). Lineage (GTDB taxonomy): Bacteria > Acidobacteriota > UBA6911 > JACQSX01 > JACQSX01 > JACQSX01. Next base: position 5,349 of record JACQGG010000006.1, read on the forward strand.
TGGGGCGGCGGGAGCGGCCGGAGGCGGGTAGGAGACAAAAAGAATGTTATGTCTAGCGGAGCGAGGGGATCCTGCCGGCGCGGCGCTTGCCGTGACGGGCCAAGGGCGGCGAAAGGGAAAAAATTAATGCTGGAGTTTTTTATTTTTTATTTAGCGGCTGCTGCAAGCGACGTGACGGCAGGCCACGTCTGATAACGCCGGCGTTATCAGAGGTGCCGAGCGCAGCGACTTCCCGCCGCAGCGCCGCGACCAGAGGCCCCAACGCCGCCTCACGTTATGCCGGTCAACCCATCCGCCCCCTCCAGGGGGCTCCCCGCTCTTCCTTTACCTACAGCGGCGAAGGTTGAATGCCACAGCCGCGTCGGTCGGTCGCGTGCTCGGGCTACGGCCGGCCAAAAAGCAGCCGTCCTGCGCTCCTGCGCGCGCCGCCCGCTCCTCTTGATGGAAAAACACCATCAGAAAAAACCGGACGTGCCAGGACCTGTCC
>JACQGG010000063.1 GCA_016199665.1 Acidobacteriota bacterium
GGCCGTTTGCACCGGGGTGGCCAGGAACAGCGAGTTGTTGACGAGGTAGTCGCCGGAAACCTGCCACAAAAGGATTCCAACGAAAATCGAGAGCCAGGAAAGAAGCTGTCGTTTCACCGCTCCTGGACTGCCGCCCTGACGTAGGTGGGATTGAAGAACTTGTCCAGTGGGGGGAGTGGCTCCTGCAGATCCCCCAACTTGACCAGGGATTCCAACACCTGGCTGAGACCCTCGTCGGGAATGATGCCGTCCCTGCGATACGCGTTGATTTCCTTGAAGAAGAGATCGTAGGTTCTTGAGGCGTTCTCCGGCTGGGTATTGGTTTCCTGAGCGAGAATCTGGACCGCCTCGTCCTTGCTCCCGCTGTCGTAGAGCCAGTCGATCGCCTTGAAGTTGGCCCTGAAGAAGGCGACAAGCTCCTCTGGATGGCCCCGGGCCCAGGCCGCGTTAGCCGCGTATCCGGTGAAAGGGAAACTTTTCAAATAGTCCTGCACCCGGCCCATATTTTTGAAGCCTTGCGCCTCGGCGAGGGAATCGAAGGGAGGAAAGAGGATCGCCCCATCCACGCTGCCGGAGCGCAGCGCCGCCATCCGGTTTGCAGTCGCTCCGGCATAGGAGAGCTCGTAGTCGCCGTCTCTCAGCCCGTTGGGCATCGCCATGGCCTCGAAGAAAATTCGAGTCACGTCCTTCGGTCCTCCAATGATGAACGTCTTTCCCCGGAGATCTTTCCAGGTCTTAATCTCCGGCTTGACGAGCAAGGAGTAGGGAGGGGTCGCTACCGCGCCGGAAACGATCTCCATCGGCGCGCCCGCCTGGATGGCCCTTATGAAATCCGGAAGACCCGATTCGCCCAGATTGAGAGACCCTGCCGCGAGTTGCTGTGCTGTGTTTGCGCTTGCTCCCGTGACGATGACCTCCACTTGCAGGCCGTTGGCGGCAAAAAATCCCTTTCGCAAGGCGACAAAGAGCGGCCAGGTGGTGGCGCTCTTGCCGACCACTCCAAAGAGAACATTGCCGGTCTTCGATGGCTGCGTCTCTGTCTGACCCATCCTTCCGCAACCGGCAAGACTGACCCCGGTTGCCAGCCAGAGAGCTAAAAAGTGCTTTTCCATCCGGATCATCTTGTCAGGAGCGGAGACCCAAGTCAGAAGTCGACGCCACGGCCCGCCGCTGGTGCAGAAGAGTCATGTAAGCGTCGGCAATTTCCTCCCCGGTGGCCAGCCATACCCCTTCGTGAGAACAAATGTAATCCAGGGCGGAATTCAGCGCGCCAATTCTGTGGGGAACTCCAATGATGTAAGGGTGCAGAGCCAGCGCCATGACGCGACCCGAAACGGCGGATTCCTGATACAGCACATCGAACTGACGTCGAATCATCATCTCAAACTCGTCCGCGGTCCGATGGTCCTGCTCAAAAGCCGGTTTGTCATTTAAGTGTACCGAATACGGGATGGAAACCAGGGGCTTCCCTTGAACCGTCATGACGTACGGTTGATCATCATTGACCCAGTCGGCAACATAGCGGCAATTTTCTTCCACCAGATAGTCCAGCGTGTTCCAGGTTTCCTGCAGACCGGAGCTCAACCAGCCCACTGGTCTGCTGCCGGCCTCGCGTTCAATCCGGCTAAGGCTCTCATGGATGACATGGCGTTCTTCCGTCGCGGGAATCTCGTTGAGCCGGCGGGTGTTGCTCTGGTTATGTCCCATGAATTCCCACTTCAGGCGGACCGCTTCCTTGACAATCTCCGGATAGGCGTCGCAGACATCGCTGTTCAGAGCTGCGGTCGCGCGAATGCCGCGGCGGGAAAGACTCTCCATCACTCGCCAGATCCCGACCCGGGCGCCGTAATCGCGCACAGCAAAGGAGAGCACTTCCGGGACCTTTCCCGATCCGGAGGGCATGCGTTCGTTCAGCGCAAAGGCCTCGACGTTCGGGATCACCCAGAAAGCCAGTCGGGCCCCTGAGGGCCACGTCAACCGGGGCCGGCGCACAATGGAAGAATAGGGGAACGGCCCCGTGGCGGCGGATTGCATTTACACGGCCTGCTTCAATCGCTCAAGGTGACGCGCCACTTCATCCAGGTGCATAACGTCGGCATATTTGTGATGCATATCGAACAGATTGATCTGGTGGGAGAGCCAACTGCGATCGAAACAGCATTCCTCCACCACCACGGTATGGAATCCAAAAGAGTAGGCATCCACGACGCTGGCGCGGACGCAGCCGCTGGTGGTTTCGCCGCACACGATGACCGTATCCACCCGGTTTCCGACGAGATGGGCGACAAGCGGCGTTCCAAAAAAAGCGCTGGCGCGCTGCTTATAGATAATCGTGTCTCTGCCCTCCGGCTCAAATTCGCTCCTGATCTTGTAATGCCCGGAGCTCAGGTTGGACATCGAGCGGTGGGTCGCCCGGACGCTGCCGGCATGGAGCTCCGTTCGGGTCTCCGACGTAGTATAAATCACCGGGATATTCCAGGCTCGCGCCATTGCAAGCAGCCGGCGGATGGGCTCCATCGCATTCCAGGCGTGGATGCCGCAGGAGCTCGGAAACTCCCTGGCTACTTCCCGAACCGGACGCGGCCCGCCCTGGAAGACGAGGTCGTATAGATCGATAGCCAGCAAAGCCGGCCGGGACCCGAGGGTGGTGTCACGGCGGTATGCGCTGTAAATCTCGAGCAGATCTTCGCCGACGACATCCTTCCAGCAATGGTCTTCAAAATCATCCGCCATGAATCCATTTCCCTGACAAGTTTCGACAAGAGGCCCCAAAATATATCACAAGAGGGCAAGGGGACAGAGTAAGTCTGTCCCCCTTCTAAGCGGAACAGGAGCATCACCCTCAGGAAGGCGTTCCCGATCAGCTCACCGGCGATCATGATGAGCGCGACCATGCGCTCATCATGCCATAGCTCGTATCGGCCGCGGTAGTCTCCCCCCGGATGGAATTTCTGCGCAGTACAGGGCGGGTGTCTTGGTGCGCGGACCGTTGCATCAGGTCGCTGCAAAAGAGACACTGGGACCGTCGGCTCTGGAACGCCTCACGGTTCCCATCGATTGCGGTTTTAAGACGTCAGACTTCATTCGACCTGCCTTCTTTAAGCCACCGCCTTGAAGGCGGTGGTTGTTTGCTTCAACGCCGAGACGCAAGCGGCCAGCGAGAATGCACGAAGTTTCGTTTCTAAGCGCTATCTCCACGTTCTCTGCGCCTTTGTGAGCCCGGTGGGGGTCGCAAATCCGGTCGCTTCAGATCTTCAGCTTTTTCTTAGCCTCCGGATAGGCTAATGCCCTTTCCATGCTATTCTGCGTCGATTCGACGATCTCTTTGTAAATTTTCTGCGCGTTGGCTTGATCCCCTACCTTCTCGTAGGCCCGCGCTAAAAGCAGCTTGTGGAAAGGGTCGGTCTGATCCGCCTGCTTCAAATGGTCAATTGCTGCGGGAAAATCTCCACTCTCTAATTTGAGGTAGCCCGCCAGATAGTGAGAGGCAGGCTCAAACTGCTTTCCCCGCTCGCCCGCCTCCTCAATCATCTTTTTAATAAGCTCCACTTCCTTCCAGGCCTCCTCGTGCTTGCCCATCTTGGCCAGCGCTCTGCCCCGGCCATGGTGAAACCGACCGAGCCAAATCTTCTTTTCCTCCTCGCTGATGGAACTTCCGGGTACCGTCGCATAGCCGTTCTCATAGGCTTGAATCGACTCCGCCGCGCGGCCGTTCTCAAGCAGCAACCGCCCAATGGAATTCCACACAAACACCGGAGGAAGATCCGGGCGGCCACCGGTCCTTGTGTATTCGTCGCGGAAACCTTCCAGAATCTCCAGCGCAGACTTCACGTCGCCCTTGTAGAGATAAGTGAAGGCAAGACCGTAGTTGGGAACATTCGGGGCTGTCCCCTCCAGCCTCTTGCTGAGTGAAGTCTTGAAAAATTCCCGGGCCTTGCCGTAGTCTCCTTTGAGCAGGTAGACATTTCCCAGGGAGCCGTAGACCCGCGGGGTGCCGCCATCAATCCGAATGGCTTTTTCGAAGGCCCGCTTCGCCTCCTCCAATTTCCCCTGATTTGCATTAATCTGGCCGAGCATCATGTGCACTAGGCGCTCATCAGGATATTGTTTGGCTAGGTCAACCACGATTCCCAGTGCCGTCTCGGGCTTTTTAGCCTGCACCAGTGCCACGGCCTCGATAAAGCGACGTTCGCCATCGGAGGCATTCTTGGCAAGTTCAAGCGCCTTTTCCATGTGTGGTTTCGCTTCTGAAGAAGGCGAGGTCGTTGCGCCGACCAGGTAGTGCGCAAAGGCAAATTGCGGATCCGCTTCCACCCCTTTCTTGGCCACCGCCAAAACCTGGGGCGAGAATTGGAAGTTTTCGATCATCCGAAGCGCGCGGTCTACGTGCTCCTTGGCTTCTTTCGATTTGGTACTGAAGGCGAACTTTCTGCCTGAAGGTATGTCGGTTGAACTGGAAACATTCGAGGCCGTGAACAACAAAGCTGCGACTAAAACGTTCAGTGGACACAGCGCCTTTCCGATTTTCATGTTCTTCTCCTCTTAAGATGCGATCGACGCAGACCAGATATCTGATCGGTCGTCAAAAGCATAACTTGAGTCATACTCGGTTTTACTGGTATACGCCCGCCAGAGTTTTCCGTTTCAAATTCCTATCCTCCTCAAGTCACCGACTTTGGTCAGCGGGGTGTTTTTCCATCTATGGGAAAATGCCAAGTTCCAAGCTAACAGTCAGTTTCTTTTCATGCCGCGAAGATTTCCGGCGACCCGTGGCGTCAACACGCAAAATGCGGCAGTCCCGGCTGTCGGGGAGAAGCCCGCCGCTTTGGGGCAAGGGGACAGAGTAGTCTCTCCCCCTTTTTTCCAGCGGTCAGCCATCAGCATTCAGCGGTCAGCTTCTGCTGCCGAATGTTGAATGCCGACTGCTGACGGGCCGACCGCTGAATGCTGAATGGCTGATGGCTGACCCGCTGATGGCTGATGGCTGACTGCCGACGGCTGAATGCTGACCTCCCCAGTCCGGTGATTTGTCGGTTGCCACGCCGCTCGCCGCAGCCGTTTTTCAGGAGCGGTTAGCTCCAGAGGTCATAGTACCGCGACCGTTAGGAAGCGGCGAGAAAATCAGCCGGTTATCCCGCCGCTTGCTGCCGCGCGCGGTACTGTGACGAATTGCTGATCGTGTGCGCACCGCGCCAGATGGATTGCTGGCAGACCGGACTCCACAGCGCAGAATTTCAGCCCGTCATTCGGGTGGGCACTCTTGGTCGTGAGAGCGGCGCCGACCGGCCCGGAGCGCATCCGCATTGCTGAGTCCGGTCTGCCAGTAATCCATCTCGCCCGGTGTCCAGCAACAGCTTCACGTACTGCGGCTGTCACATACCGCTGAGTCCGGTCTGCCAGCAATCCATGTCGCCCGGCGTACAGCAACGGCCGCACGGGTGCATCCACGGCCTACGGTCGGTTCGCATTGCCGCCCGTCGGCGGCGCCGGCCCGGAGGGCCGAGAGGATGGAAGCCAGGGGTGAGCGTTTTCTTGCGAACCCCTGGAAGCCGGATCCCCCCTTTAATCCAACCCGGCCCCGGCCAGGGGCCGGAGGATCAATCACTTCTTGGGCTCACCGCTGAGACGCCGAGAGCGCAGAGGCTGCGCACAGGCATGGCTCTCCGCGTATTCTCCGCGATCTCTGCGGCTCTGCGGTGGCGGTCAAACTCATTTTGTACCGTAAAGTAGTTCGGTCGCCATATTGAGACAAACTCCACAGAGGGGAATACCCTGCCGGGCCGGCTTCGGCCAACTCCGGTTGCCGTGGCCCTGTCTGAGCCGGTTTGACTGGGCCTGCCGGAGTCATGTGACACGGAAGCCAAGAGGAAGAGACGCCGCAAAAGGCCGGCTGCCGAGGCGATGAACCCGATGCCGCTTCGGCGCTACTAGCCCTGGGCTAGGACCAATCCTGTTTGGAGGCCTTTCGCTTGCGTCGCAGAAGAATTGCGATCACCAGCACCAGCGCCAGCAGGCCCGCGACAACGCGAATAATGGTAGTGGTGTCAAAACTGCTTTCCGGCGTTGCCTGAAGAATCGGCCAGAGAGCCAGGTACATAAAGACCTCCTTTTATCGCAGCAGTTGTAAATCGCGCAGTATAGAGATTATAACGGGCGCCAGGATTACCACAAATAACGCCGGCAGGATGAACAGCACGATCGGAAAAACCATTTTCACCGCCGCCTTGTTAATGGTGGCTTCGATTTCCAGCCGGCGCTTGGTGCGCAGCGAATCAGCGTAAATGCGCAAGGCCTGGGACAGTCCTGTGCCGAATCGCTCGGCTTGGACAATCATGCTGGCCAGCGAGCGGATGTCCATCAGCCCGGTGCGCTGGGCCATATGCTGGAACGCCACAGCACGCTCCTGGCCGGCCTGGACC
>JACQGG010000001.1 GCA_016199665.1 Acidobacteriota bacterium
CCCCCTCACCCTGTCCCCCCTCATCCCCGTCTCGATCACCTGTCTCCCAGCACCCGTTCCCATTTTCCGCCGACCCACTCCCAGACATACTGGCAGCCGGAACGTGGCGCTGGAGACTCCCCCGGCGCGAAGACAGTGACATTCAAATCAGCGCGGTCCTGAGCCAGCTTCGGCAGGAACATCAGCCAGTCTTTCTCCCATGGCTCGATCGGGGGGTAAAGCAGGACTACGCCGCAATCCCTGGGAATGACGACGCGCCGAGTCTGTTCGAACAGGTCTCGACAGGCTTCGGCTTTGGCTGGAACCGGAACGGCCCATCCGCTGTCGGCAAGGTGCGCGTGGGTTTTCAGTGAGAACCCAATCAGAAACAAGGCGGCGGCGACCGAGAACAGAAGCGCGGCCCTGCGGCGCGGAAGAGTTTCGATGACACAGGCCAGCAGAATCCCAAATCCGCCGGCAGTCAGGTTTAAATAGTGCTCCGAAGCAGAAGGGATCAGCAGACTCGGAGTCATGGGGAGCACGCTAAACAGAGCCAGAAACAGGACCCGGTTCCATTTGACGTTTCCGTTCTCTTCAGATGAGATTTGCCGCTTTGATTGCTCTTGCGGATCTGCCGACGGCTGACTACCACCCGCCGACCGCTGATGGCTGACGGCTGATGGCTGATTGGCTGGCGGCCGGCCCGCCAGTCTGCGGACGGCTCTTTCATAGAAAACGGCCAGGACCACGAGGCCCAGCGCCGCCTGTCCCGGAGCGCCTGCCAGCAGCCAGCCCGCGTAGTCGGCAAGCTTGTGGGAAAGGCCGGCAAGTCCCGCGCCGAACTGGTACACTCCGCTGGCAGGGAGCCCGAATCCAAGATACGCCACGCGCCAGAGCCAGTAGGCCGGCAGCAACAGCCAGGCCGACAACAGTGCAGGGTAAAGGGAACGGTTCCCCTTCTGATCGCTCTCCCAGACCAGCAGGGTGAGCACGGCGGGGAAGATAACCGCGTCTTCTTTGCTCAGAAACGCGGCCGCGCCGGCCAGCAGCGCCGCCGCGCAATACCGCCACTGCCCCGTGTCCTTGAACTTCAAGAAGAGCAGAAGCGCAATCAGCGTGAAGAAGACCACTCCGAGCTGGCTGATTCCGCTGACCCAGTAAATCTCATAAAAATGGGCGGCGTGAAAGCCGTAGAACGCCGCGGCAAAAAGCGCGCCGGCAGGCGTGTCGAGCCAGCGGCGGGCCAGCAGGTAAAGGAGCAGCAAGTTGGCCAGGTGAACCGCCAGATTCATGGCGTGGTGCGCCCGGGCGTCCAGGTCAAACAGCCTTTGATTGAGGTGGAAGTAGAAGTGTATCGTCAGCGGCCGGTAAGCGCGCTCTGACCCCATGAACCAGAACAGATGCGGCGGAACCCATCCGGGCCCGGGGCGGCTGGTGGCAAGCAGCGGGAAATCGTCCTGAGAAAAAAACTGCTCCAGGGCGGGGCGGTAGTAATGCCCGCAGGCGGCCAGCAACGCGGCGAGCAGGATCGCCTCGACCCAAAGATCAGCACTGGAGATGTTTCCCGAGAAGAAGCGTCTGAACAAAATTTCTGCCTTCCGGGACTGTTGCCCTCAAAACCGCGGTCGGCTGTCGGCGGTCAGCTATCAGCGGTCAGCCGTCGGCTGTCGGCTGGTCAACTGCAGCAGGATCTGAGCCGATTGGGCTTTCGTCCGCACTGGAGAGTTTCCAGATTCATGGACACTGGCCTGCTTACCGGATCGCTCCTCCCTTGGGCCTCACGATGATGAGGAATTCGTTGGAGATGCGATCGCGGATGCCCAGATGGGACAAGTCGGTGGCGCCCGGGGCATAGGTGGTTCCCCAGGCAAAATCCGGGTTCTCCACCGTGACGGAGTGGGTTCCCGGCTGCAGCAGGTTTGAGGGAATCTGCGCCTGGAGTTGAAAGACGTCAATGAATTCGGTCTTCAGCCGTCTGCCGTTAAAGCGAATGAAGGAATACGGGATCATTCCGGTTCCCTTGACCGTCAGCACAACCCCCGGCGCCGCTTCTTGGAAAACGTCGGGAGAGGCCACTCGAATCCGCGGCGATGGGAAGAGGTGACTTGTCTCTTCGTGCATCTTGTTTGGAACCGGGTTTTCAAAGTCCGCATGATACTGACCGTCCAGAACTCGACCCCGGCTGATGACACGGAAAATCTTGCGGGTATTCCGAATGTCCTGCAGAGGATTCCCGTCCAGTATCAGGACATCCGCCCGCTTCCCGGTTTCCAGCGTCCCCAGACTCTCCTGCATTCGCATCAATTCCGCGGAATGAATCGTCGCCGACTGCAATACCTGCAGGGGACTGACGCCGGCATCGGCCAGCAGCTCCAATTCCTGGTGCAGGCTCAATCCCCCCGGGCACATGTGGGTGGAATCTGTTCCCGAGTAAAGTTTTCCTCCGGCATCGGCAAACATCTTGACCAGCCGCAAGCTGTTGGTATAGCCCTGATGAAATAAATCCTGCTCATACTCCGACAGGTCGCTCCAGTGCCAGACTCCGATTTCCTGGTACTCCTTCAGGAAGCCCAGGCGAAAAGAGACAGGAACATAGCGAAGCCGCCAATCGTTGATTAGAAGGTCGAAATCCTGGTAAGGGAAGCCCTTCTCCCGCAGTGCCCGATCCCCCATAAAAGAGATCCGGAGGGTAGGATTCAAGTAGAGACCGTTTTTGACCATCAGGTCGATGATCCCCGGGACCTTGCCGAAATCGATGAAGGCTTCCGTGGGAGGGCGATATCCTTTCCGAACCTTCTTCATGGCCTCCTGCATCGCCTGCGAATCTGCGACCGCGTGGGAAACAGGCTCCAGGTGCTCGACTCCCTGCGCCCCGGCTGCGACCACGTCCCGAACGTCTTTAAAGTGGCCAATCACCGGCAGATTGGCTTTTTGCGCTTCGCGCACGATCGCCCGCAGCATTTCCACGTTCAAACCGTCGTACACCTTGATCGCATCGGCTTCTTCCCCGATGTGCTGCCGCAGCGCAGCCGCGGCTTCTTCAGCATTCTTCACAATATGCACGTAGGGCCGTTCAAAGTAGCCCTCGCTCACCGGAGGGCCATCCAGGACCGTCGCACTCACGAAAATGCGAGGGCCCGGAATAAAGCCGCTTTCGACGCCATGTTTCTGTGCCTTGATCCACTCGTGATGATTTCCAAGATCCAGAACCGTCGTTACGCCGTGATTCAAATACAATTCAGCGGCCCATTCGGCATAGTGGACATGTGAATCAATAAGGCCTGGAATAAGGTACTTGCCGCTCGCGTCGATCACCGTTGCCCCTTGAGGCCGCTGCCTCTCGCCCGCGGAAATAGAGGCAATTCGATCCCCTTCCAGCACCAGCACCGAATCGGGCAGCAGCTTGCCGTCTCGCACGTCGACGATCGTTCCGCCGACGATGACCAGCCGATCTTGCGCCAGAACCGGACCCCAGAGCAGACAGGGTATCAAAGCTCGACCCACAGCCTTTCCAAACATAGGTTACCTCCCTGATCCGGGCGATCACGGGATCGCCCCTGCGACGCCTGCCGGATCCTCAGCCGCCGCTTTGCCACGACGCCCGTCGCCCGCCCCACGCTACAAGACCCTGTGAGAAACGCGCACAAGGCAAAAGCGCCCCAACCGGAAAAATGCAAGCAGCCAAAATTATATCTGAATCCCGGTTTCCGGCTCCCCTGAGATTTTGGCGGGACGGCGCAGCATGAACCCCCGCGGGCCTGCCCTGAAGCCGGCAAGGGACAACGCCGCAGCCAAGTTGCTTTCAGTGGCAGGGCGCCCATTCACTGTTGAGATAAACAGCGCTCTGCGATTTCCTGATCTGACCCATCCGGCCAGCGCCTCAGCCACGCTCCCGGCCACGAGGCTCCGTTGCGGTTCCGCCTCGGGAAGGAACACAAAAAGAAATTTCGTTTGAGCGATTTGCCGAACCTAATCGAGTAATTTCGGGGTGAGCATGGCCCTCTTTTCAAAAGGAAATGAGAAGGAAATGGACTCTGTTTTTTCCGGGCGCTATACTGCCGGCATCAGTAATACACAACGTTCCGGTTGGATAATCTGCGAGAAACTAG
>JACQGG010000002.1 GCA_016199665.1 Acidobacteriota bacterium
GCTTTGGAAGCGGTGCCTCTGGCACCGTCAGACGCCGGCGCAAAATCTCCAAGGCCAGGCGCTCCAACTGCACGCCCTGGACCAGGCAATCCTGGCAGCAGATGCTTCCTTTGATTGAATGGGAGCAGGCCGCGCAGAGAAGTCTCCGGCAGATGCTGCAACTCTGAACGGAATCTTCAGTCGCATGGTAAAAGCACTTCATGCAGTAATACCTCCCATTGACCGAATGAGCCGCCCCGCCTTTTTCTTAGATGTTATGTTTCTTGTGCGTTGACGGCCGCCGCCGAGTCATACATAATAAAAGGTCGGCTATTTATATGAAATCAAAATACTTAGAGGCATCAGTACCGTGAAGTGCCCCTATTGCGAGCATCTGGAAGACCGAGTTGTTGACTCGCGTGAGAGCAAAGAAGGCGACGTCGTACGCCGTCGCCGCGAATGTCTCGCCTGTGGACGCCGTTTCACAAGTTATGAGCGAATTGATGAAATCCCTTACATGATAGTCAAAAAGGATGGTCGCCGCGAGCGTTTCGACCGTCACAAAGTGATGGCGGGCCTGCTGCGCGCGTGCGAAAAACGTCCGGTCAGCACCGGCCAGTTGGAACAGGTTGTTGACGAGGTGGAGCGACACGTTCAGGATGCTCCTGATCGCGAGATCACTTCGGAAGAGGTGGGAAAGTGGGTGATGCGGAAATTGCGCCAGCTCGACAAGGTCGCCTATGTTCGATTCGCCTCGGTCTATCTGGAGTTCAAGGACGTCAGCGAGTTTATGACTGAGATCAACCACTTGTTCAAGAAGTAACCCGCGCAGACTGGGAAGGCCCGGGTCACGCCCCGGACGGCACACGGTTCGGGATCTCTGCCCGTTGCCGAGCCGCATCAACTGCGAAGCGATACAAGCTGGCGGCCTGAGGCGAACCGGTGGTCCAAGATGACACCCTGGAAAAGCGAGTTTGATTTCGAGCGGTTTCTGCGGCGGATGCGGTTTGGAAGCCGCGCGGTACCGGTGGGCATCGGCGATGACGCCGCGGTGCTGCCGCGCGGCCGGGGGCGCCTTCTGTTCACCACGGATATGATGGTGGAAAACATCCACTTTCGACGCGACAGCAGCCCGCCGGAGTGGCTGGCGTATAAATTACTGGCCCGGAATGTCAGTGACATCGCCGCCATGGGAGGAACGCCGACCCACTACGTTGTCAGCCTCGCCATTCCTGACGACTTACCCGCCGATTTTTTCCCGAGATTCTATCGAGGATTAAAGAAAGCGCAGAAGCGGATGCGGGCGCGCCTGGTGGGAGGCGACCTGAGCCGGTCCGCTTGCGGTATCTTGTTTGGCAGCCTGGCGCTGCTGGGCGAGACGGAAGGCGCCCCGCTACTGCGCCGCGGGGCCAGAGTACGCGACTCGCTCTGGGTGACCGGCCTGCTGGGAAGATCGGCGGCAGCCTTGGAGCTGCTGGAGACAAGTCAGGCCCGGGTGGAGTCGACACCGCCGCAATTCAGGTTTAAGCGCGGTTTGAGCGCCGGCAGGCGCCGCGCCATGCGGGAAATCCTGCGGGCGCATTTCCTTCCAGAGCCTCGTTTGGCTGCCGGCCGGAGGCTGGTCAAGCACCGGATGGCGACGGCCGCCATCGACATCAGTGACGGTCTTTCCACGGATCTGAACCGTCTCTGCGAAGCGAGCTCGGTAGGAGCGGTGATCCACTTGAAGGATCTTCCAATCGCGCGCTCGTTGGCCCTTTGCGTCCAGGACCCTTTGAGCTGCGTTCTCCACGGGGGCGAGGATTACGAACTGCTCTTCAGCGCGCCGGCCAGCGCGAGCGCGCGTCTGGCGCGCTCCTTCGGACAGTCGCTGTACCGAATCGGTGAAGTCGTCTCGCGCAAGGAGGGGGTGCGAATTGAGGAAGGGGGGAAGCTTCGGCCTCTTGCTTCGAACGGCTATGATCATCTCCGCAGATAATCAGCGCGGGCCACTCGCTGGCTCAGCAAATTAGTTTCCGAGCAATGCAGCAGACATCGGATTGGCCGGCACTGCGGATCGCTCCAAGCGGAAGGGGGGTCCCGCCGGTTCGAATTCGCGCTACAATGGGAATGAAGCCATGGGTGCGACAAGGTTCGAAATAAGAGGGGTAATCTTGCCTCTGGCGCTCTGCCTGGTCCTCTCGCCGGCCCTTTTCGCGCAGACACCAAGTCTGGAAGAGCTTGCCAACATCAATTTCGTGGCTGATGTCCGGCTGTTCGCGGTCATGTCAGCCATCAATGCGGGAGGCTTTAATTATGAGACGGCCGCCTCCATGCATCCGGTGCGGCAGCGGGTGCGCGACAAGCTGAAGACACTCGATCCTGCGCTCTTGCAGCGCCTGCACGATTTCTACATCGCGCATCACGCGGCCGACACCCCACAGCGAGAGATTGCGCGCTATACGTCGCTGGCGCTGCTGCTGTCGAACCCTCCACAGTTTGACGTCACTCTCAGTCTTAAAGAAGTGCCGGCTGAGGCCCGTGAGGTGATTGGCTTCGAGCAGATCCTCCCCGTTTTCTACGAGCAGGCCGGACTGGAACAGCTCTGGCTGGAAGTGGGTTCTGACTACGCGGCCGAAATCGAAAAGTACAAACCGCTGGTGCGCCAGTCAATTGCGCAATCTCAGCAATACCTGCACACCGAAGCCCGGGTGTCGCTGGACCGGCAGATCCTGTTTATGCCGGATCTGATGAGCGCCCATGGATTTGCCAATTCCCGCATCGTGCAAAATCTGTATTACCTTGTGGTGGGCCCCGCCGAAGATCCGGGAACAAACCTGCGCAATGTGCGCCACGAGTATCTGCATTTCCTGCTGGACCCGATCATAGAGAAAAATGGTCTTGCCATCGTGCAGCAGCGGGAGGTGTTGCAGCTCCTCTCAGGTCGTTCCGACCTGCTGGAGAAATTTGCCAATGACCTGAAGCTGTTGAATATCGAGTCGCTGATTGAAGCGGCGCAGCTTCGCATCGAGCAGCCGGCGAACGCGAACGAACAGTTGACGCAGAAGTACGCCGCCGGCAATGTACTTGTCCACCACTACTATGAGCAGCTGCAGGAATTTGAGAAGGCGTCGATGTCATTCCCCGAGTATCTGCCGTCAATGATTCAAGCGTTTGATCTGAGGCGGGAGCTGCAGAGGCGGGATTTTCTGGCGGCGGAGAATGAAAGACGGCGTGAGAAACGGGAAAAAGAGGAACAGCAAGTCCGGGAGCAGGCTGAGCGGCAGGGCGCGTTGGAGCGGGTCAACAGCCTGCTTCAGGAAAAAAAATACGACGAGGCTGAGAGGCTGCTGCTGGCAATGCGGGAGAAGAATCCGTCCGATCCTCCGGTTCTGTTTGGCCTGGGACAGATCGAATTGCAGAGGCACAACGCCGCCCCCGCCGAAATCTATTTCCAGGGCGTGATCCAGCATCCCAAAGCTCCCGCCTGGATGGTGGCCCGCAGCCGCCTCCAGCTGGCGACGGTCTATCTGGCAACCGAGCGCCTTCCCGAGGCCCGCAGTCTTCTGCAGCAGCTCGCGCAGGAATCCGGCGACATAGGGGGCGTGCAGCAGGAAGCCAAGAAAAGACTCGCCGGTTTGCCGTCCCATTAGGCGGTAGATTTTTGTTTTCTTTGTGTTTGCAAGTTGGTTACAATGTAGGCCCTTTTTCCGATTGACACCTTTGGCCGTTTGTGGCGTCTCAAGGGACGTAATTGTCAAGAAGGTGGAACATTTATAAGCTGTTGTTTTTTGTTTCTTTCTAGGAGGGTACGTAAATGAAAACCGTCTTCACTTCGGTGCTGGTTTTGGCGCTGGTGGGAGTGCCGAATTTAGGGTTGCAGGCTGAGCCGAACAGCCAGCAGCAGAAGGCAGCACAGAAACCGGCGCAAAAACCGCCGCGCGAGTTGGGGAAACCACAAACCAAGGAAGAGTACGACGCCTATGTCGCCATCACTCAGGCCAATGATCCCCAGCAGCGGGCGCAGCTATGCGAAAAATACTTGCAGGACTTTCCGGATTCCGGCCTGACACCCTACCTGCATCAGATTGCCGCCACGACTTATCAGCAGTTGAATAACTTTGAAAAGCTCAGTGAACATGGCGAGGCTACGTTGAAGGAACTTCCGGATAATCCCGTGATCCTCACGATTCTCACCAATGCCTATGCTGAGCGGGGCAAGCCTGATCTCGCGCTGGAGCGTGCCGACAAGGCGCTTCCGGCGATTAGTGCCCTGCAGCCTCCGGCGGGGATGGACGTGGCGCTGTTTAACAAGGAAAAGAACAACCTGCTGGCCACGGTCTACAGCAGCCGGGGTGTAGCGTTCCTCGGCAAGGCGACGGATGCGCGCGCGCAGAAAGAGGCCGAACCGAAGCCGGAAGGTGAATCCGGCGGCGAGGAGAAAAAGGAGGATCCCGATCCTAATCTGGAAGCTGCCACTGGCGAGTTTAACAAGGCACTGGAGCTAAATCCGAAAGATGACTACAGCTACTTTCGACTTGGAATCATCTTCACTTTGAAAAACGACGCGGAGAACGCGATCGATGCCTATGCCAAAGCCGTGGCAGTCGGCGGGTCGGTTGCCGGCATGGCCAAGGAAAACCTGGAGAAAGTTTACAAGCTTACACACAAGGATTCTCTCGACGGCCTGGACCAGCGCATTGACAAAGCAAAAGAGAGTCTGAACGCTTCGGCGCCGCCGGCCGCGGGCGCGGATACCGCCGGGTCACCCTCGCAGCCTCCCGGCCAGTAGATGAGCCCCTATGAGAGAATGTGAGGCGGGCGCTTCCGCCTCGCTTTTGTCCTGATCGCCGCGGGTCGGCCGGCCCAACGCGCTTTGCGTCGTTGTCTCAGGGAACGGCGACCGCCCACATCCATGCAACGCGATGGAGGGGTCTGCAGACAACAAAGCGACTGCCTTTATGGATGCGGAATTTTCCGAGCTGCATCTTCTGGAAGAATTACTCAACTACCAATTTCGAAATCAGGAACTGTTGCGTCGCGCCGTGACCCACAAGTCCTACTGCTTCGAACGGTTGGGGCAGGGGGCCGCGCATTACGAGGCGCTTGAGTTTCTCGGCGATGCCGTTCTCGGTTTCGTGATCAGCGATTTGATCTTCGCCCGAGTGCCGCTCTCCACTGAAGGGGAGCTCTCCAAGATGAAAGCGCACTTGGTGAGCGCGGACAGCCTGGTTCAGTTCGCGGATGGTTTGCAACTGGGCCGGTTTTTGCGCCTCAGCCATGGCGAGGAAAAAACCGGAGGGCGCTCCAAGAGGGCGCTGCTGGTGGATGCGTTTGAGGCGGTGATTGCGGCCATTTACCTGGATGGAGGCATGGAAGGGGCACGGGGGTTTATTCAACGCCAGTTTGCGCCTATTCTGCAGAACCTGCATCCCCAGAGCTTCGCGTCTCCCGATTACAAATCCAGCCTCCAGGAGCAGCTCCACCAACTGGGTCAGGCCGAGCCAGTCTATGCCGTGCTCCGGGAACTGGGTCCGGATCACAAGAAGCATTTCATTGTCGAGGTGCTCTCGGCCGAAGGTGTGCTGGCTCAGGGAGAAGGTAAGACCAAGAAGGAAGCGCAGCAGAAGGCGGCAGCCGCGGCGCTGGAGAAGCTCAGGACCCGCCGTGAGCCCTACTTGAAGCCAAAAGCGGAGTAAAGCAACACGACGATGGAGTCGTAGGCTGCGTGCGCCACGACCGGCGCAACCAGATTTTGTCTCCAGATATAAGTCAGTCCAAACAGCAGACCCAGCATCCCGGCTCCCATCGCGTTGTCGAAACCCTGAACATAATGACCCGCACCGAAGTAGACAGTCCAGACCACAAGACCCACAGAGATACCGCCCAAATACTTTTCGAACCGCCGGAGGACAAACGCCCGCTGAATTTCTTCTTCCAGGCCGCCGGCCAGCACCGCAGTCAGGAGAAGCCAGAGCGTGTCCAGGGGGGTCTTGATGAGAGTCAGAATCGGATTTTCAGCCGTGACCATCTCAGGAAAAAAGCGCCGGAAAAAAAAGCCGACCAGGCCGGTGGCGCCAAACAACACGGGCACAACCGCCAGTCCCACAAGAGCCTCCCTACGCCATTGAAAACCACTGCCCAGCAAAGTCCAAAATCGCTCGCGCCGCACACTGAGGAAGAGGGCGATGGTCCCGAGGATGAGTGCGCTGGACGACAGGCGGATGATTGCAAACAGGGAGGAGGAGTGGAAGATGTCTTCAATCCTGAATCCCATCAGAATGACGGCGAACTGAACCAGGAGCGCCGCCGGCAAGTCTGTGCACAGGATCACCTCCAGAAGCGCCCACAGGCGGGATCCGGGACCTGGTATCGTCAACGGCTTGCAGGAGGGCGATGCCTCACCGGCCGGCCCTTCACCGACCGGCATCTGACGGTCCGTGATTTCTCTGTCGCCGGGATCGGGGGCTGCTGACGGTTCCATCAGGGTCAACATACAAAGGAGGGGCGGTGAAAGCGAGAAGAAAAAGGGATCAGAGCCCCGTGGCATGCCTTGGCGCTGATTCCGCGATCGAAAAATGGATCGAATTTCTTTCACACAGGTATACTGGCCCTGTTGCTGTCTGGGAAGCACAACAATGCGGTGGAGTCAAGATTCCGCTTGAAAAAAAGAGATCCCGGAACCCTTGCAATACATCCCGGTTCAGAATAAAAAAAGAGATGGCAGCCATGATCGGGAGTTTGGAGGCATGATGAAAACTTCAGAATGGAGAAATTGGAGCCCTGGGGATGCTCCCGGGTGTGAGTCATCCCGGCGGCGGTGCGAGTGCGAGTTTGCACCTTATCGAACTCAAGATGATGATGACGATCAGTTCAACGATGACTTCGACGATGAAGACCTTGAGGATGAAGAAGACGCCGAAGATGACCTGGACGATTACGAGCGCGATGATCTGGACGAGGACGACGAGGACGACGAGGACGACGAGGACGACGAGGAGGAAGAGGAGGAAGACGAGTACGACGATTTCGATGAATTCGACGATGACGAAGATGAAGAGGACGATGAAGACGACGAGGACTACCTCGACGATGACGAAGATGAAGAGGGATTTTGACTGTTCAGCCTAGGTCGTGCGAGTCTGCCACCATCCTGTGACGTTCGAAGGTCAGCATCCCCCAGAGGTCGCCGAGACTTTCCACGGAAAGCCCTAAGCAAGAATCTTCCGATTTGGAACTCGGGCCTCTTGCGTTGTGGCGGGCGGCCCAGTACCCGCTGCTTATTGTAAGTTTATCAGGCCGAAGTATTTACATCATTTTGCTATTATGCTTAAATCTGAGCCAGCAGGGAGACTGGAGCATTGAGGTTTCTCAAAATACAGGAGATTTTCTAGGAGGAGGCCAATTATGAGGCAAGTTCGGATGGGCAGTATTCCGCTGGTGGTCTGGGCACTGTGTTCTTGTCTCAGCTTGGCACAGTCTTCGGCAACGATTGAGGCGGAGGGGGGGCCCAACAAGGATCGGATTAAATGGCTGCAGCCGACGGTGAACGGCACCACCGGCTTGTTTACCGTTTACAGTGGTGAGGGGCTGCGCAAGGGCGAATTCAGCTTCATGTCCGGAATGACCAATTACGACAGGAGTCCCGGAAACCTTGATATCTCAAACATGCCCGTGACGTTTACCCTAGGCTTGCACGACCGGTTGGAGTGGAGCATAGGGTTCCTCCCCTGGCGCAAGGTGCGAGCCGGCGCCGCAACTCAGGGTTATTACAATGAAACTCCCTTCCTTCGGGTGCCGCGCGGCGGGGTCGAGCACGAAGGCATGTCTGACATGTTCACCAGCGTCAAGTTCAACATGATGTCCGAAACCAGGAATCAACCCTTCGGTTTCGCGATCCGAGCCAACGTCAAGATTCCGACTTCTGCTGAAAATACGGCCCGCCGTGACGACCAGCTCAGGAAGGGGTTGACAACGGGCAACCCGGATGTAGGGGTCGAGTTCCTATTCTCCAAATCTGTGGGCCCGGCAACCCTCGTGCTGAATTCAGGTGTGCAGGGTGTGGGGGAAAGCACCGGTCAAAGGGAGCTGCAGAGCGAATATCGCTATGGCGGCGGTGTCGCCTTGGGCAGGGGCCCGGTCCAAGCGATTTTTGAGGCCAATGGAACGGCCTGGTTTGGGGACAAAGGGCGCAACAACCCTCTCACCAACCCCCGCGCTCCCATCGACCTATTGTGGGGGTTGCGCCTCCTTCCCGCCAAATGGCTGTCGGTGAGTGCGGCCTACCGATTTAACGCGCGCACCTGGCAGAACGACATCCGGGAGCCCAACCGCTCGGGATTTCTGGCCACGGTGGCAGTGAATCGGAAGATCAACCGCCCGCCGACAGTTGAGTGCCGAGCAGATAACACTACAGTTCAGCAGCGCGGCAGTGTGGGGCTGCGTGCCACCGCCAACGATCCTGACGACAGCCAGTTGACCATCAACTGGCGGACCACCGGCGGCCGTTTGTCGGGAAGCGGCGCGTCCGTGACGTTTGAGACGGGCGATTTGACGGCGACCGCTCCGGGCCGCTATACCGTGACGGCGGAAGTGAGTGACGGCCAGGATTCAGCCACGTGTTCCGTGGACGTCAGTGTTGAAAAACTTAGGATCGCCCCCGGGGTGACCTGCGCACCCGCAACTCGAACCATCGATATGGGTGGAACGGCGATGATTCAGGCGAGTGCGACTGATCAAAACCCCGGCGATGTTCTCAGGTATGCCTGGCAGGTCGACGGACAGTCAGTCGCCGAGAGCGGCAGCGCGTTCACCTTCGGAACGACGGGTCGAAATCCCGGCCGGCACACCGTGCGGGTGACAGTCACAGATCCGGACGGCATGACAGCCAGCTGCGAGTCCGTGGTTGAAGTGACGGCGCCGCCGCCACCGCCGCAGGTCAACCGCCCTCCCACGTGCGATCTGTCGGTAAGCCGCAACGATCTGTATGCCGGCTCAGCACTGAGGGCGACCGCCAGGGCATCCGATCCTGACAATGACACTCTCTCGTATGAATGGTCGCTGGATGGCAGAACGCTGAGCGGCCGGAGCGGCTCGGATGCCGATATCGATACGGCTGGACTGGCGGGAGGCAGCCATTCGGTCAGCGCCAGAGTCACAGACAGCAAAGGCGCGAGCGTTACGTGCACGGCCAGCTTTACCGTCCGAGGCAAGATTGTTATCGAGTTGCCGGCGCTTCGCATCGACAACGCCGCCAAGGCCAGACTGGATGACGTTGCGCTGCAGATGCAGAATGATCCGAGACTCTACGCGGTTATCACCGGTTTCGATATCTCCAGGAACGCGAGGATCGCTCAGAGGAACGGACTGCGTCTTGCAATGCTCGCCAAGACCTACCTGGTCAGGCAGCACAAGATCGAGGAGCAGCGCATCGATACCAAGAGCGGTGGGAGCGGAACCCCCCGGAGAATCGAGATCGAGATCACCAGTCGATAACGGGGGACAGGGCAGGGCCGGCCTTCGCGCGCCGGCTCTGCCGGTCGCTCGTCTCTTGTCGGCCCGACCGCTGAGAGTCAGTTCGGGACTTTCCGCGGGATGGGAAGATCGCCCGAAAATCCGCGAGGTAAAACAGGAAAGGCCGGCTGCCTATTCGGGTCGCCGATGGCCGAAGCAGGATGCGCCAATTCCATTCCGGTTTCTGGTTTCTCTAATGCGGACGAATTCTTACTTCTTGCGCCTGCAAGTTGTCTGGGTGGCGTTGTCCCTCTCGGGGGGCTGGCTATCTGCTGAGGCATTTGACTTCAAGGGGCCGTATGGGGGAGACGTCCGATCGTTAGCCATCAGTTATCAC
>JACQGG010000067.1 GCA_016199665.1 Acidobacteriota bacterium
AGCGGACACGGGTCGAGAGTCCGCTCCCTCACGGCCGCGGCTCCGAATTTGTTGACACCTTCTCCGGGCCACAGGCGGATCCGCGCCGACTCACAAGTCTGTGCGCGACCTATTGGCATTTTATGGGCGCCCTCTGGGTTTACTTGTTTGTCATGCTGTTTGTCTGGTAGTCGGAAAAGTCGAAGAAAAGGAGACTGGGTCCATGTCGGATGCTGCACAAATAACAGAGTCGGCGGAGCTGTCGTGGAGGGGGGAGACCTCGTCTCCGTTTGGAGTCCACTGGAACAAGCTCATGATGTGGGTGTTTATCGTCACCGACGGCCTGCTGTTCGCCGGCTTTCTGGGCGGCTACGGTTTTGCGCGCCTCTCCAGTCCGCAGTGGCCGGATCAACTGGAAGTTTTTCACATCGGCGTGATCGGGCTCATGACATTTATTCTTATCTCCAGCAGCGCCACGATGGCCATGGCGGTTCGGGCCGCGTCACGCGGAGAACGAACCGTGGTAGTGCGTTTCCTGCTGATGACGCTGGCTGGCGGGCTGCTGTTTCTTGGAATGCAGGCTTATGAGTGGACAGGGTTCATTAGGGAAGGGGCCCGGCTTTTTTCCAATCCCTGGGGCCCGCCGCAGTTCAGCAGTTATTTTTTCGTTATTACAGGATTTCACGGATCCCACGTCCTTACCGGCGCGACAATCCTGGCCATCACTGCAGCGCGATGGTCGAAGGGACGAAGCTCGGCAGAAGGGATCGAGCTGGCCGGGCTCTATTGGCATTTCGTTGATCTGGTGTGGGTGTTCATTTTCACGCTTTTCTATCTGGTTTGAGTCACTTTGTTGTCGCGCTGATTTACCGCGGAGGCGCGGAGCCCGCAGAGAATTCGGGGAGTTTTCATTGGGCCGACACCATCGTGAGGGAACCGAGCAGGAGAAGCAGTTTTATGACTGATCTTACTTTTGCTTTCGCTTACGGCCCCATCAGGGAGTTGGGCCGTGACACTGGAGGACGCCGATGACAAAGGGAAGCTCCGAAACCGGATATGGGGTCTACTGGCGGGCGTGGCTGGTCTTGCTCGCCCTCACCCTGATGATGATATTTCTGGACCAGGCTTCGGTCTCCCGTCCGGTTCTGGTTTCAATCCTTTTGATCGCGATGCTGGTGAAGGCTTCGGTCATTGGGGCCTATTTCATGCATCTTCGTTTTGAAAAACTCAGCCTCGCGCTGGTCGTAGGGGTTGGGCTGCTGGTGACCGGGGCCATCCTGTTTTTCTTCATTGCGCCCGACGCGGTCCGCATATCCAGGATCTCCTTTCCATGATCCGGCAAGCGCGCCAGCCGCGGCAACATCGCGGGACGGTTTCAAAGACCTTGAGGAAAATGGCGGGCCTTGCGCTGGTTGCGGGGGCCATCGCGCTGGGCTCGCCGCGGGCGGCCGTGGGCCAGTGTGCCATGTGCCGGACGGCGCTGCTCAACTCTCCTGAAGGGCGAGCGCTTTCGGGCGCCTTCAACCGGGCCATCCTGGTCTTGTTCGGCGCGCCTTTCTTGGCCGCAGGCGGTGTGGCATTCCTGGTTTATCGGGCGCGCCAGGGCAGCAATTTCGGGTCGCCAGATCCTGCGTCGTCGCTGCCGACCGGGAACGCGGCAAATGGGCGGCAGAGCGTCTCGGAAACAACATGTTGACGCTTCAAGAACTGCAGGAACTCAAACAACGGCTGTATCAGGCCGTTTGTCCGATCTGCGCCGAAAGGAAAGCCGACGGAACCTGTGGATTGGCCCCGGAGGAGCATTGCCCCATTTTCTTCCACGTGCCGCGCCTGGTCGAAGCCAGCCGCTCAATCCAGAGTGACCGCCCCGGTGATTGCGTGGAGAGGGTGCGCCAGGAAATCTGCGCAAAGTGCCGCGGCGCGCTTTTGCCTGTCAGCGATTCTGATATGCGCCAGACCCCCGAGCGCGCGCCGGATGCCTATCTTTTGCTGATCGCGCGCATGATTGAAGACTTTCTGGCGGAAAAGGCCTGGCCGGACGTTATAATGCGTCCCTGCTGAACGGTCACGCCTGCGGCAATCGCAGATCAGGGGTCAGGGATCAGGGGTCAGGGATCGCAAAGAATTTGCGATCTTCGATTTGCGATTTCAGTGGAGATGCCGGGCTGACATCGGCTGGTTCAGCAGAAATATGTTCAGCAGCGTAAAAGCTAGCGAGAGCGCCACCATGGGAATCAATATGACGATGGCGGTCTTGCGCCCCGGACTGGATTGCAGAGCAATCCGGCAGCCCAGATACACTGAAGCGGCATAAAACAACACCAGAACCCCCATCTGCAGCCAATAAATCGTGCTGTCGGACGCCATCGGCGCGATGTTCCAGTTGGGGACGCCCCAGTCGAGCGGAGTATACCGGGCAACGGTCCGTTTGATGACAGGAACGATACCCGAACCTTCTTTGAGCAGGTGCAGCAGGTTGTGAGCCAGGTGCAGCGCGATACCGACAGGGATAAACATGTAGGCATAGGTGCGGAACGCCTGTCCGATGGAAATTTTCCTTCCGGTCAGAAAGGCCGCCAGCGCTGCGGCGCCGAGCAGCAGGAGCGGTGTCAGCACCAGCACCGCGACACCGTAAACAACGGTGAAGGTGGACTTTTCAATGGCAACATGATTGTCGATCCCCAGGACATGCCAGGGAATCCAGGCGGCGATGCTGTCCATCCAGTCGTGCCACGGCTCAACCATGTGGCCGGTCACGACCACCGTCAAACCGACCAGGGCGATGGCAAGAAACGCCTCATCCAGGTGACGCCGCGAACTCTTCCAAATGTCCCGCGCGAACGGTCGAATGCGAAGGGCGAAATTTTCATGAGGACACGCCTTGACACACTCGCCGCAAAGGTTGCAGTAGTTGTTGCGATCCAGGGTTGCAGGGAACTGTATCATCGGGCAACCCTCCAATCCGGGACCCCCGGCGTAGCACTCCTTTCCATGGCAAAGGCGGCAAACGTCGCGGTCTTTGGCTCGCAGCTCCAGTCCCGAAAACATCGAGTAAATCCCGATCAATCCGCCGATGGGACAAATGTAACGGCAAAACGTCGCGCGCTCGTAAAAGTACCCGATCCCCATTGCCGTGATGGCCACAAGAATCACGAGCAGGGAAGTGTAGAGTGGAGTTGAAACGATCCCCCAGAAATCATCCGCCCACGTGACAAAAAAGAAGGCCATGTTGGCGATCCAAATGTTTCGCAGCATCGGCGGCAGTTTTCTCTGAGGAGAGAAGGCGCGGCTGGTCCACATGGTGAGCGCTCCGAACGGACACATGGCGCACCAGATCTTGCCCGCAAAAACGAATGCGAAAATAATAGCGGCCCACCAGATTGTCCAGGTCAGCTTGGTGGCCAGATTGCGCCCTCCCAGCGGAGTGTCCCAGATCCCCAGATAAATGACTAGGGCGAAAACGGCCAGGTTGGGTGTCCAGAGAGTCGGCTGGAAAAACCGGGAACGGACAAAACGGTAAAGCGGCTTCCAGAGGAACAGGTCATAGCTCCATCCCACCTCACTGGGGCGCTGCCGTCGAAGCAACAGCGCACAGAGCAAGCCGCCCAGGGCCGCCAGCGCGACTGCCACATAAGAATAATGCGATTTTGCGGCTGCCGCCGACGGGGCAGAGGCGCCGTGCGGGTGCGCTCCCGTTTCCTCTTGAACCGCAATCGGGCGCGAACTGTCAAGCGTCAAGTGCAGCGAGGGCGCCTGAAAATGCAGAGCGAGGCGGTAGCTTCCCTCTCCCAGAGGCAGGAGGGTTGCCTGATACAGGCCGGGCTGCGGCTGCCTGAAGTTGAGGCGGATGGAAGAGGATCCTTCAATGGGCTCCGCCTCGTGGGAGTGATATTCTCCAGGCGCGCGGGTCGCCGCGGGTGAAGCCGGCGGAGAAAGCGCTCCAGATTCTTCCCGGAGGAAAGCCCCTGCCAGCTTTCCGGTCAGGGGTTGATATCTTTCATCGGTGAGCAAGACAGTGAGCGTTGCCGGCATTGCTGACCGCAGGGATGGCGAAAAAGCGGCCGACCCGGAGTAACCTTCCAACTGCGCCCCCAGACCGACGACCTCGGGCGCCGCAGCGCTGTCGTCGCGCTCGTTCAGAACTGCAAGCGTGGGCGCGGCGCCTCCGTCTGTTCTTTCTCGCACAAACAGGCGTTGGCGTATTGCAGGCGCAAGATACTGCTGCAAGAGAATCCCGAGAAGCAGAAGAAAAGTCGCCGCCAGCGCAAACGCCTGGACCCGTTTCTTGAAAGTCGGAATGGACCTTTTCCAGGTGACTGTGGCGACGGTCAGAGAGAGGCCGGTCAGTAGCAGCCAGGAAAGAGTGTCCACCCATCGATAGGGATCCTCGGCTACCGTCAGAGCGATCGGACGCCATTCGCTTGTGCCATCGGCGGCATGGATGCCGAGACCGAGCACAAAGACGCCGGGAGAATCAAAAACATGCGATACAGCGAAGGTTCCGTCCCTGCCGTCTTGAGCCGGGACAAGGACCGGACCGTGCAGCAGCCGGCCTCCGTCGCCGGAACGAATCTCGGCGGATAGCCGGCTCGCCGTCGGCGCTTCTGAACCAAGCAGCGGATCCGGCGATGGCAGTTTCTCCGTGATTCGGACTTGAAACTCAGCGGAATATCTCGCAAACAGGAGCGCCGGGCGGGAGGTGAGGGTGACCTGATAAGGACTCTCCTGCGCGCCCAGCTTGGGGCTGAATCCCAGCAGAAGGATCGTCAATATCGAGCTTTTCAGCCCAGGTTTCATTCCGGTCCTCCATTTTTCCAAACCGTGAAGAGGCAATTTTGTTTCCAATGTATTCTTAGAAAAATCCACCGCGAAGACCGCCCTGATTTTTCCCTGGTGACTTTTCTGGAAATAATTTGGATTTCAAAAGCCTGCCATGGGAAGAAAAGAACAGGAATTACCCCTTTGCGAACTTTGCGTTCTTCGCGATGAAGTCGTCGAAGAGGCTCAATGGGCCGGATATTGCAGAGAAAACTCAATGCCCTGGCCGCAAGAAACGGCTGGCCTGCATGAAAACGCTGATCGTTTTTTTTTCCTTTACATCAAACGTGCGCACTCTGGCCACGGCCATTCGGAAAGAACTGGAGGCGGCGGGTGAAGTTGACTTTGCCGTCATTGAGCCGAAGCGAGTCCGGACCGGCCTGGGGTGGCTGGCGCGCTCGTTCTTGCCGGGCTGGCGCGCGCCGATCCGCCCGACGATTACGGATGTCAGCCGCTACGATCTGGTCTGTCTCGGGTTCCCCAAGTGGACGTTCGCGTGCCCTCCCGTCAATCAGTACATCCGCCTGATGCAGCCGACCCAGGGGAAAAAGCTTGCCCTCTTCATGGCCTTCGGGGGCTTCGATCAGGAGCGCTACCTGCGCAGCATGGTCAGGCAAGTCAGCCGGCGTGGCGCTGTTGTGGTTGCGACGCTGGCGGCAAAGCGGAGCAGCATCCGCGAAAACGGCCATCTCGGCGCCGTCCGCCTGTTCTGTTGCCAAGCGGTTGAGGTGGTGCAACAGGCGGGCCTACCGAAGGGTGAAAACACCCAGCAGGGGGGTAAAAACCCGCGGCTGCGTTCTGGAACCGGCCGTTGACTCCGGCCGCGTGCAAAGACAGCGCGCGCGCCGGCTCGCTGGGGACTGCGCGCGTGGCAAAGATACCCCTCTGGCAGGGCCGCCATCATTGGCACCCGATCTTGCTTATCAGTCTCGGGGAGCATGAAATCATGCATGTGGGAAACAGAAGTCGGGCGGGCGTGCCGAATCCATCCAACATCGACTTTGCCAGGACCCCGTTTGTCGCCATATGGGAAACCACGCGGGCGTGCGACCTTGCCTGTCGTCACTGCCGCGCGGAAGCAATCCGTGACGCGCTGCCGGGTGAGTTGACAACCGACGAGGGATTTGCGCTGCTGGAGCAGATGGCCGCAATGGGCACCCCCATCTGCGTGCTCTCAGGGGGGGACCCCGCCAAGCGCGGAGACCTGTGCGAACTGGTGCGCCGGGGAAATGATCTGGGAATGCGAATGGCAACCATTCCCGCGGCTACCGAACGGCTCACTCGAGATCTGGTGCAGCGTCTGAAGGATGCAGGCCTGTCACAGATGGCTTTGAGCCTGGATGGGCCGACTGCCGAAGTGCATGACACCTTCCGAGGCACTCCCGGCGCTTTTGATCGGACTCTGCGCGGCGCACGGTATGCCGCCGAGGTCGGCCTGCCCTTCCAGATCAACACTACGTTCAGCCTTTACAACTGGAATCAATTTGATGCGATGGCGGACTGGGTCAAGATGCTGGGGGTGGTTTTCTGGGAAGTGTTTTTCCTGGTCCCGATGGGTCGGGGACGGGAAGTGGGCCAGATGAGCGCGCGGCAGTTCGAGATGCTGTTTGAAAAGTTGGCGCGCTTTGCCCGGGGTGTCGACTTCATCGTGAAGATCACTGAAGCGCCGCACTACCGCCGCTACCTGATGCAGCAACGGAAGAGCGCCGCCGCCGGAGAAGACGGCCACGGCCCGAGCATTCACCCGCAGGGCGCCGCGGCGGCTGTGCCCTACGGCAAAGGACGGCTGCCCGCTCACATGACGCGCGATTTTGGGCCGGGGGGGAGTATCGGCCTGGCGCCCAAGGGAGTCAATTCCGGCAACGGACATCTCTTTGTCAGTTATTGCGGGGACATCTGTCCCAGCGGATTTCTGCCTCTTGTCTGCGGGAACGTGCGTCGGGACTTGTTGGCTGAAATCTATCGTTCACACCGGGCATTTCGCGAGTTGCGCGCCCCGGAGCTGTTCAAGGGGAAGTGCGGCGTTTGCGAATTTCGCAACATCTGCGGAGGGTCTCGGGCCCGGGCCTTTGCCATGACCGGTGACTATCTGGCCGAGGAGCCGTTTTGCGCCTACGAGCCCAAGGAGCACAAAATGAACATCGAGAAGAAAACGCTCAGAGATCTCGTAACTGAGATGCCCGAGGCTGCGCCAATTCTGGAGCGGCTGCAGATTGACTATTGCTGCGGCGGCAACAAGACGCTGGAAGAAGCGTGCGTAGCCGCTCGCCTGGACCCGGGGAAAGTTGCCGCCCAACTGGAGGCCCCGCCAGGATTGGAGGCAGACACCGCGGCAAAGTCGCCCGACTGGCGGATTCAGCCCTTGTCCTCGTTGATTTGGCACATCCTGGCGGCGCACCACTCCTATGTGAAGCGGGAATTGCCGCGTCTGGAGGAACTGATTGCCAAAGTTTGTTCCGCGCACGCGGAACTGCATCCGGAACTCTTCAAGATTCAGAGGGTCTTCGGCGACTTGAAGCAGGAACTGGAGGAGCATCTGCAAAGAGAAGAGAGGGTGTTATTTCCTTATGTGGCGATCATTGAAGACTTCGCGCAGACAAAACACGCCCCGCCAGCCGCTCCGTTCGGGGGGATCCAGAACCCGATTCAAATGATGACGCTGGAGCACGAGCATGCCGGAGGTGCGCTGCGAGCTATGCGCTCAGTCAGCTCCAACTATTCCGTTCCGCCGGAGGGTTGCGCCAGCTACCGGGCACTGTACCGTGCCCTGGAGGCGTTTGAGCATGACCTGCACCAGCATATTCACTTGGAAAACAACATCCTTTTTCCGCGCGCGATTGCCCTGGAGCAGGAGGCGACAAGCGCCAGCCGCGCGTAAGCAATGCGCGAGACAGGAATCGCAGATCGCAAATCCGCAACCCAAGATCTTGTTCTGAACGGCAGTGGATCCGCCCTCAACGCAGAGACGCA
>JACQGG010000065.1 GCA_016199665.1 Acidobacteriota bacterium
GCGACAACCCTTTCAGTACATGCAGGACAGTATCGCCAGAGGGGTAGCTCTTGCACAGATTCTGGACGCGGAGGAAAGTCATCGCGATCCGCAATCGAATTCACTCATACCGCAGCGCTTCGACAGGGTCCAGTTGTGCTGCGCTTCTGGCGGGATAAAGAGTCGCCAGAAAGCTGATCAGGACGGCCACAAGGCCGATGACCGCCACATCTTCCCAGCGTACCCGAAACGGTACGTAAGCGATGGAATAGACGTCCGGCTCAAGGTGAATAATCCGGTAGCGGTTAAGCAGCCAACTGGACGAGACCCCGCACAAGGTCCCGAGGACCGTCCCAACGACTCCAATGATGATCCCCTGCAGCATGAAGACAGACATGACGGAACGATTTTGCCCGCCCATGGCGGTGAAGATTGCGATGTCTTTCTGTTTCTCCATCACCATCAGGGTCAGCGTGGTCACGATAGTGAGCGAAGCCACCAGTACAATCAGACCAATGGCTACAAACATGGCGAGCTTTTCCAATCGAAGCGCCGAAAACAGCGGCCGGTTCAGCTCGATCCAGGTGAGCGCCTGGTAGCCCTCCCCGGCTTTCAGTTCGAGCTGGCGCGCGATGGGACCCGCCTGATAGATATCCTCGATCCTGACCTCGATCCCGGTCACCTGGTCGCTCTTTAAGCGCAGGAGCTGCTGCGCGGTCGAGAGGGACACAAACGCCCAGTTGGCGTCAAAGTCCCACAGACCGGATTCAAAAATGCCCGCCACTTTGAAAAGCTGGCTGCGCGGCGCCCTGCCGAAGGGAGAAAGTTCTCCTTCCGGCGCGACCACTCTCACAAACGAATTCAGTCCCGCGCCCGTCTTCCGGGAGAGTTCCTTGCCGATGAGAATACCCTGGACATCGGACCCGGAAGCCAGGCTCCGGATGTCACCGCGCGACACGTTGCGGAGAAGCTCGGACACCAGCCCCGCATCCGCCGGATCGACTCCTTTGAGCTGAACGCCCTGGTTCTGAACGCCGCCCACCAGGAAGACCTGGCCGTAGATCGCCGGAGAGAGCCGCCGAACTCCCTTCAGCCCGTACAGGCGACCGATCAAAGCGGCAAATTCGGCAATAGGGCGACCGTCGGTCTGCAGCAGGGTGATGTGCGATGTGGCCCCCAGAATCTTGGACTGGAGTTCAACCTGAAAACCAGTGTTTAACGCCAGGGCAATAATGAGAGCCGCCACCCCCGCGGCCACTCCCAGAATCGAGATCGCTGTAACGACCGAGATCACCGCCTGTTTGCGCCGGGCCCTCAGGTAGCGGCCGGCAATAAAGAACTCCAGCTTCATGACATGGACCCGCTTGCAGTCATTCGCTCTGCGGCAGGCCGCCGTCGCCGCCGCTGCCGGAACCGCCTTCCGGCCGCAAATGGGGGAACAGGATGACTTCGCGAATGGAGCGCGTGTTGGTGAGGATCATGGCCAGGCGGTCAATGCCAATTCCTTCTCCCGCAGTAGGAGGCATGCCGTAGGAAAGAGCGCGAACGTAATCCTCATCCATCCCATGAGCTTCTTCATCGCCTGCCGCTTTCATCTTCAACTGCTCGTCAAATCGGGCCCGCTGCTCTACAGGATCATTCAACTCGCTGTAGGCATTGGCAACTTCTATCCCTGCGATGAACAGCTCAAACCGCTCCGCCAGAGATGGATCATTGTCGCGAGTCTTGGAGAGCGGAGACACATCCGCCGGAAAGTCATAGATGATCGTGGGATTCAGCAAGTGAGGCTCCACCACGACTTCGAACAGCCGCCCCAGCAGCGCGCCCGCCTGCATGGGAGCAAGGTAACCGATTCCACTGGCGTCCAGTATGCTCCGAAGGCGCGCCGGGTCCTTCAGGTCCACCAGCGATGGCTTCTCCGTCGGCAAGTTCCAAAACCGCAAAATGGAATCGTGAAGCGGGATGCGTTCCCACGTCTCAAAGTCGATGACGCGTCCCTGGTATTGAACCTGACGCGACCCGGTGACTCGCTCCGCAATCCGGGTCAGCAGCTCCTGGCTGAGTTCCATGAGATCGGCATAATCGCTGTAGGCCTGATAGAACTCAAGCATGGTGAATTCGGGATTGTGCATGGTGGAGATCCCCTCATTGCGGAAATTGCGATTGATCTCATAAACCCGCGGGAATCCCCCCACTACCAGGCGCTTCAGGTACAGTTCCGGCGCGATGCGCAGGAACAAAGGGATGCCCAGCGCCTTGTGGAAAGTCTCAAAGGGCCGGGCTGCAGCGCCGCCGGCGATCCGCTGCATCATCGGGGTTTCAACCTCAATAAAATCCCGGTCGTCAAAAAAACTGCGCATCTCGCGAATAATGACGGCGCGGCGCTTGAAGATCTCTCGCGCCTCCGGATTGGCGATCAAGTCCACGTAGCGCTGCCGATAGCGGGTCTCCGTGTCTGTCAGGCCGTGCCATTTCTCAGGAAGAGGCAGGAGGCACTTGGCGAGCAAGGACAACTTTTCCACCAGGACGGTCAACTCACCGGTCCGGGTGCGGAACATTTCTCCCGTCAGGCCTACCAGGTCGCCGACATCCAGCAACTGATAGAGGCCAAACGTTTGCTCGCTGACTTTATCCTTCTTAATGTAAATCTGAATTCTGGAATTGCCGTCGGTCACATGCCCAAATGCGGCTTTTCCATGGGCCCGAAGAGCGATGAGGCGGCCGCAGGTGCAAACCCGAGCCGGCTCTGCTTGCAGCGCTTCATGACTGAGCGGCGCAAACTGCATGACCAGTTGTGAAACCGTGTGGGTATAGGAAAACTTGTGCGGGTAGGGATCGAAGCCCTCCCGAACCGCGGTTTCCAGTTTCCTTTTTCGCTGTGCAATGGCATCTGTTTCGTGCATAACGGCGTCAGAACGCGTGGCAGAAACCCTAGGATCCAACCTCCTGCGACAACTCCTTGCGAATCCCGTCCAGAATTCCATTTACAAACTGCGTGGACTCGTCCGTCGAGAACTTCCGCGCGATTTCGATCGCCTCATTGATGATCACCGCGGGAGGCGTGGCGCCTTCCAGCAGTTCATAGACCGCCAGCCGCAGGATGTTCCGGTCCACGGCCGCCATGCGATCGAGTCTCCAGTGCTGCGCCTGCCGTCGAATCATGTCATCGATGCGAACGATTTGCGTCACGGTTCCGATTGCCAGGGACTCGGCAAATTTTTTCACCTCTTCGGATTCTTCCTTCCCCTCCCAGAAAGTCTGGTTAACCTCGGCGGGAGCGCTGCCGCTCCCTCCCAGGTCTCGCTGGAACAGCATCTGCAGGGCGTACTCGCGGGAGTGGCGCCGGGAGCCCATCATCGCCTCTTTCGTGCTTTTAGTTTCTTGTAAGTATTCGCCAGATCCACCGCCGCCATGGCTGCGTCGAATCCCTTGTTGCCGTGTTTCAAACCGGCGCGGTTGACCGCCTGCTCCACGGTGTCGGCCGTGACGATTCCATAGATGATCGGCATCGGGTACTGCACCGTCAAACCGGCGAGGGAGCGACTCACCTCCGTTGCGATGTGATCGAAGTGCGGGGTCTCTCCCCGAATCAGAACGCCCAGGCAGATTATCGCGTCAAACTTGCCCGATTCGGCCACCTGCTTTGCCGCCTGGGGTATTTCAAACGACCCGGGAACCCGAACCAGGGAAATGTCTTTTTCGCGGGCGCCGCTCCGCCGCAGCGCGTCCAGAGCTCCCTGCTCCAGTTGCGTGGTCAAGAGACTGTTGAAGCGGGCTACCACGATGGCAAACTTGAGATTGCGCGCGGTCAGTCCCCCTTCGAAAATTTTCGGCACCTTCACTCCTCTGCAAAGATCTGCCGGCCGGCGAACTCAACATTATCGCGCCATTATTTGCCTTGAAACCTTGCCGGACGCTTCTCCAAAAAAGCCCGCATTCCTTCCTGGCCGTCCTCGGTGGCGAAGCACATTCCAAAAAGAGTGGACTCCAGAAGCAGTCCTTCCTCCAGCGACATTTCCACGCCGTTGTGCACCGCCTCCATCGAATAGCGCAGCGCCAGAGGCCCGTTCTTTAGCATCCGACCCAGGAGTTCCCGGCAAACGGGAATCAGGTCTGCCTGTGCCACCACATGATTGACCAGGCCGATGCGGTACGCTTCCTCCGCCGAGACGGGCTCGCCGAGCAGCAGCATTTCAAGAGCGCGTCCCTCCCCAACCAGGCGGGGCAGGCGCTGCGTCCCTCCCGCCCCTGGAATGATTCCCAGCTTGGCCTCCGGCTGCCCCAGACTCGCGCCTTGGGAAGCCACGCGCAGGTGGCACGCCAGGGCCAGCTCGCAACCTCCCCCCAGGGCAAACCCGTTGATCGCCGCAACCACCGGTTTCCCCAGGGTTTCAATCAGGTCGAGGAGCGACTGGAACCGGCGCGAGAAGTCCCGCGCCTGAAGTGAATTGAAACCGGACATTTCCTGGACGTCCGCCCCGGCGACAAAAGCATGATCGCCGGCGCCGGTTAGAATCACGCCACCCACCTGCTCCTCGCGCTGCAGTGCCGCCAAGACGGCCCGCAGCTCTTCCAGAATTTCCGAGTTGAGCGCGTTGAGAAACTGCTCGCGACTGATGGTGACAAGGGCGATGCGATCGACCACTTCCAGTTTCAGACTCGCCAATTCCACCTTCCCCTTTCCGCTCAGCCGAGCGCCGGCTGGCCAGCCAGCCGGCAGAACCGGTCAAAAAAAGCGTCGACGGTAAGCCCGCTCTCCAGCACGGGAACGCCGACTTGCTCGGAGATCTGGGCGATCGTGGTGTCGTCAACGAACAAACGGTCCGCATTGGACACCGCCTCGGAGGGAATCATCAGGAAATCGCCCCGAACTTTCCCCTGCGCCTGCGTTGCAATGTCTCTTCCCGCCAGCAGCCCGGCTACGGTGATATCCTCTCCGAGAAAGTCGTTGACGACGGAAAGCAACTCCAGACGGCTTCCACACCTCTGGTTTAGGGCCTGGATGTGGGCGCGCAGAGCCGCCGCAAACAGCGTGCCGGTTGCCACCGTCCCCTGCAGTCCCTCCAGGCAGAGGCGCGGCACGATTTGAAGGTTCCGGCTGAAGTCCTCGGCAAACAGCCTGACCATTCCGATTCCATCCTCCGTCAGCGGGAATCCATCATAGTGCCGGGCCGGCGGAAGCGGCCGGCCGGTGACAATGTAAAACTCGTCGGCCAGGTAGGCGAACGTGCAGCCGGATCGCCTTCGAAACTCATCCTGATAGGGCGCGACCTGATCGATGACCGCCTCGCAGAACTCGCCAGTCACCGGCACCAGGCCATCCAGGGAACTTCTGTGCCGGGAGAGTCCCAGCGGAACAATGGAAACGCTGGCGACTCCCGGGTAGTAGCGGTGCAGATCAAAAACCGTCCGCTGCAGGACCGGACCGTCATTGTAAGTGGGACAGAGCACGACCTGTGTATGCAAAGTGATGCCGCCGGCCACGAGCTTCTCAAATTTCTCGCGGAATCCCCCGTCTCCGGCGCGGCCGAGCATCCGGTTGCGCACCTCGAGATCGGTAGCATGGACAGAAACGTAAAGCGGGCCCAGCCTCTGTTCAATGATGCGGTCGATTTCGCCGGAACGCATATTGGTCAGGGTGATGTAGTTGCCGTGCAGGAATGAAAGCCGATAGTCATCATCTTTGAACTGCAGGCCGCTGCGCGCGCGCGCCGGAAGCTGGTCAACAAAGCAGAAAACACACTTGTTATTGCATCCTTTGGTTCGAAAATCCTCGATCTCAATTCCCAGATCTTCTCCTGCCAGGTCCAGATCCAGGTCCCAGACTGCTTCACCCCCGGATGAGCCGGCGGCCTTCTTCAATCGCAGCACAAAACGATCCTGTGCGGTCTGAAAACGCAGGTCGATGACGTCGCGAATCGGCCGCTGATTGACGGAAATGATTTCGTCACTGACCTGGATCCCCGCTTCCTCGGCAATCGAGTTCTCTTCAACGCGCGTGATTTTGACAGCCATAGGCCACAGTCTTGTCTGGGAGGATCGAGGTCGGCCGGCGGCGATCCGGCCTGCAGGTTGCCCGGCGCCGCCTTGCCGCGACCCGGCGATGAAAGAGGCCGGGCCGCCGTAAGTGAAGTCTTTCCCCACCCTGCTCGAGACTTTCCCCCTTGAGCTCTACACTTTGATGTCCTGCTGCATGTTGAGCGTCTTCATGGTTCGCAGCAGGTAGTGTAACCCAGAAGCGACGGTGAACCCAAAGGCCGTTCCCAGTATCGCGCGGTACTGGGGCACCGCGTAACCCAGAGTGTTGCCGGCCAGCGCGGCGACCACGACCCCCACCTGCATCAGCGTCGTCAGCTTTCCAAGCAAGGTAGGCGGAAAAACCCGGCGACCCGATGTCAGGTTAATGAGCAGGACCGTCAAGACGATCAGGACGTCGCGGCTGATGGCCGCAATGGTCAGCCAGAGGGGGATGCGAACCGGCAAATCGAGCGAGCCGAATGAGAAGACGATGAAGGCGGCGGTCAACAGCAGTTTGTCCGCCATCGGGTCCAGAAATGCTCCCAGCGCCGTCTTCTGGCCAAACCGCCGGGCGATCAGGCCATCCAGCGCGTCCGAGACGCCCGCCACGACAAACACCAGCAGCCCGTAGTCGAAATAGCGGTAGACAATCAGCAGCACGAACAGCGGGATCATCGCCATTCGCAGGATGGTCAACTGGTTTGCGTGTGTCCATTGAGAGGCCATAGGCTTACAAACCGCACCCAGGGGAAATGGGGGCCAGAATTCCGCCTGCCGCTTCCCACTCGCGGAAAATATATCACGAGGGAAAAGTAGTGGTAGTGAAAGAAACTGACAACAGAACTGGCCAGGACGAGCATTGATACTCGATCGGCAGAATCCACGCGCAAGCGTCAGAACCGCGACGGTCAAGGGAGCGGCAGGGAGAATGTGACTCGAATAAATCAGAGCGCTTCGGGAGCAACGTTCTCCGTGCCGCTCCTTGGCGATCACGGTTCCGCCGGCAATATTGTCAAGGTCGCAAGCTCCACACGGCTCGCCGGTTACCGCTGCTCAAAGACTTCCTGCAGGTCGGCCGACAGCAACGGCTCGATGCACTCTTTTACATACTGGCGGATTTCCCGGGGAGAGCGCAACTGCAGCAGATGCCCTGCCAGGGCAACCATCTTTTCCCGCTCGATAGAGCGCACCAGGCGGCGCATGTAAGGAAGCGCCATGGGATTCATGCTGAGATTGCGCACTCCCATCCCAATCAGCACCATGGCAAAGATCGGATCCGAAGCCATTTCACCGCAGACCCGGACCGGGATCCGCTCCCCGGCTGCGACGCGCAAAGCTTCGTCCAGGCAACGCAGCACCGCCGGATGCAGCGGGTCGTAGAGATCGGCGATGTCCTCGTTGGTTCGATCCGCGGCCAGCACGTACTGGATCAGGTCGTTGGTTCCGATGCTGAAGAAATCAACTTCCCGAGCGAGCGCCTCCGCATTCAAGAACGCTGCCGGCACTTCCATCATGATTCCTATCTTCAGATCGGGATCAAACGGACATCCTCGCCTCCCCAGTTCCTGCCCGGCATCCTGAATCAGCAATTTGGCGTCCCGGATCTCGTCCAGCGACGAAATCATGGGAAGCACCAACTTGACATTCCCCAGCGTGCTGGCGCGAAGAATGGCGCAAACCTGCGACTTGAACAGTTCCGGCTTCCTGAGACTGAGCCGGATTCCGCGGAGACCCAGGATTGGGTTGGCCCCGCGTTTGACATCCTCAAGATACGGCAGCCGTTCGTCCCCGATGTCGAGGGTTCGAACCGTCAGCGGCAAGGGGTAAAGCCTCTGGGCCATGGAGGAGTAGATGGCCGCCTGCTTGTCCTCGGAGAGGGGCTGATCCCGCTCGCGGATGTACAGGAACTCGGAACGAAAGAGGCCGACCCCTTCCGCTCCGATTTCCAGCACGGACTTCACTTCGTCCTCGGTTTCCACGTTGACTTCCAGAATGATCCGTTCGCCGTCTCGGGTCACTGCAGGCAACTTCCGGTCAATCGCAAGCAGGGTGTGGTAGTGTTCCTCCTCCTGACGGATTTTCCGCTCATAGTCCCGGATCAGTCCGTTCGGGGGATCGACGTAAATCAGTCCCTGGTATCCGTCCAGAATCACCCGGCTTCCCGAGGGAATCAATTCCCGCACTTGCGGAATGCCTGAGATGACCGGAATCCCGTAGGAGCGGGCGATGATGGCGGTGTGGGACGTGTATCCGCCCGTCGCCACCACGATCCCGTTCAGGTCGTTCAAATCAAAGTCGGCCAGCAGCGCCAGATTCAGGGTGTCGGCGACAAGGGTGACCCCTGGGCCCGAAGACCGAGGAGCTGCGTCGCCGGACAAGCGCCGGTGCAGCCGCTCAAACAGACCCCAGGTGTCCATTTCCCTCTGCTGGAAAAACTCGTCTTCGGCTGCCTCGTAGCTCGACTGCAGCTCTTCCAGCACGCGGCGCGCCGCCCATTCCGCGTTGGCCTGCGAGCTGCGGATCAAGGCGACGATTCGCTCCACCAGAGAAGGATCCTCCAGCAGCATCTGATGCGCGTCCAGGATGCTGGCCATCTCATCGCCGCCTCGCTGCTGAACTCTGGAGCGGAGCAGGGCCAGTTCCCGGCGGCTCCCTTCCACGGCATGGCGCAGACGCTGGATCTCTTGAGGGACCGCGTCCTCGGAAACATGAATGCGGAAGACGTGTCCCGGCGTAAGATAATGCGACACGACGCCGATGGCGTATCCAGACGAAATGGGATTGCCCCGAATCTGTCTTCTGCGGCGCCGCGTCCTCACTCCCTCTCCCCAAAGCGGTTGTTGATCAACGCTTCAAGCGCCGCAACCGCCGCCGTTTCATCGCTCCCGCTTGCGGTGATCCGCAGGCGTGTTCCCGCCCGCGCCGCAATCATCAGAATTCCCAAAACGCTCTTGCCGTTGACAAACTCGTTCCTCCCCAGTCGCGCCAGATGGATGTCAGACTGAAAAGTAGACGCAGTTCTGGCCAGTTTCGCTGCGGCACGCGCGTGCAGCCCCAGTTTATTCTGAATCAGAACCTCACGTTGAACCATATTCAAGACGAGAGCACCTCGCTTGCCAGAGTAATGCTGCTCTTGCCCTGATCCCGAATTCGCTGGGCCAGCTCCGCAGCAGCTTCCCCTTCGCGCTGGTTGGCCAGCCGGATGATCATCGGCAGATTTACTCCGGTGACCACCTCCACCCGGCCCTTCTCCATCAATGTCAGTGATATGTTGGAGGGCGTGCCGCCGAACATATCCGTCAGGATCACCAGCCCCTGGCCGCTGTCCACTGATTTCAAGGCCTCCTGAATCTCGGCGTGACTGCGCTCCACGTTGTCTCCCCATCCGATGGACACGGCCTTTACGTGGGGCAGATCTCCGACGATCATTCGCGCCACTTCCAGAAATTCCTTCCCCAGATGTCCGTGGGTGACGACCACCGCTCCCACCATAACCCTCCTTTCTCGCGCCTACGATTCGGGTTCTTTCCCGCCCAAACCTTCCGCCGTGTGAATGTCTCGATGAATCGCATTCACTTTCAACCCGGCCTTATCGAGCAACTGGCGGAGCGCATTGGCGATCACGACCGACCGGTGCCGCCCGCCGGTGCATCCAAGCGCAATCGTCAGATACGACTTCCCCTCCGCGGTGTACTTCGGAATGAGGTACTGCAACAGATCATAGATCTTGCCGAGCATGACCTGGGTGTCGGGAAACTGCTGCATATAGCGCTCCACCTCAGGATCCAGTCCCGTCTTATCCTTCAGCTCGGGTTCGAAATGGGGATTGGGAAGGAAGCGGACGTCAAAAACCAGATCCGCGTTAAACGGAACGCCGTTTTTGTATCCAAAGCTCATGACCGTGACCACCAGGGAACCGCGACGGGGGCTCTCGCGAAAATTCTCTTCGATGAACTTCCGCAGCTCATGGACCGTGTAATCGCTGGTATTCAAAACGATGTCCGCCAGACCCCGGATCTCGCGCAGCTTCTGCTGTTCTTCACGAATTCCGTCCAGCACGTTCCGATCCGACGCCAAAGGATGGAGCCGGCGCGTCTCGCTGAACCGGCGCGCCAGAGCCTCCTCGGACGCTTCCACAAACACCAGCACCGTTCTGGCGGGGCCCCGCCGGAGATCATGCACCAGACTCTGCAGATCATGAATCGCCTCGCCCAGGCGCGCGTCCACCACCAGAGCCAACCGGTCGATCTTACCCTCGGTGGCTTCCGATAGTTGGATCAGACGCGGAATGAGAGGAATGGGAATATTGTCGACACAGAAATAGCCGATATCTTCGAACGCCTTGGACACGGTGTGTTTTCCAGAGCCGCTCAGTCCGGTGATGATCGCTAGATTCTTAAGTGTCATGGGGTCCGCTCACTCGCCGGCGAATTTCCCCCTCGCCTTCAATAATTCAAGGCGCGTCGCCACTTCAACCAGTGTGGCCAAATCCCGCCCCGGCGCCACCGGCATACGCCGCAGCGGCACTGGGACATCCAGTATGTCCAGGATTTCCTCTTCCCAGCCGAGGCGATCAAAGTCGAGATCCTTGGACCAGGCTTCAAATCGAATCGCCAGATCGATCGTCTTTTCCTGTCTCACCACGGAGATGCCGAACAACTCCTTGATGTCGATAATTCCCAGCCCGCGCAGCTCCATGTGAAACGGGAGAGGCTCCGGCCCTCTTCCCACCAGCCGGTCCGACCCGTGCCGTTTGATCCAGACCAGATCGTCACTGACCAGGCGATGCCCCCGGATGATCAGATCCAGAGCGCACTCGCTTTTTCCAATGCCGCTGTCCCCGCACAAGAAGACCCCAAGCCCATAGATATCCATCAGGACACCGTGCAGGGAGACCTCGGAAGCCAGCGCCTGCTCCAGGAATTCGGTGATTTCAGCGATGGCGACGGAACTGACCGCCTGGGTGTGAAGCAGAGGAATGCTGCCCCGGTCACAGAGTTCGGTCAGGTCCGGCGGGAGATCCCTTCCTCCGGTCAGCACGACGCAGCAGATCGCCTGTGCGCTCAGGTTGCGAAAAGCCACCGAGCGCCGGCCCGCATCCATCGTTTGCAGGAAGTGAATCTCCGTTCCGCCCAAAAACTGAATGCGCCCGGAATGGATGTAGCCCGTGTAGCCTCCCAGGGCCAGACCGAGTTTTTGGATGCGGGCCGACGTGACCTTGTTGTTTAAGCCCTTGTGGCCCGCCTTGAGGGACAGTTCGATGCGCTTGAAGGGAAACTGCAGCAGTTCGTGAACCGAAACAGAACGATCTTCAACCGGCGGGGCTGCCATACCCTGTTATTTTGGCACTCGCGAAGGTCACAAATGAAATTTTCCGGGCCGACTCTGGCCCGCGTTCGACGCGTGCATCCGCACCCGCCTCACCGCGCGCTCAAGATATCATCCTGCGCTCGCGGGATCCCAGAACCTTCATTTGATCTCGATACTTGGCCACGGTTCTGCGCGTAATCTGGATGCCCTGGCCGTTGAGCAAATTGGCAATCTTCTGGTCACTGAGCGGCTTCTTTGAATTTTCGCTTTCGATGATGGTCCGAATCTTGTACTTCACATGAACAATACTGATGTTTCCACCCTCGCTGCTTTCCACTCCCACGGTGAAGAAACTCCGCAGCTCCATAACCCCCTGCGGCGTGTGAACGTATTTGTTCGTCACTGCCCGGCTGATGGTGGAGGAGTGTACCCCCAATTCATCGGCCAGATCCTTGATCAGCATGGGCTTCAAGTTGGTGATGCCGGACTCGAGGAAGGTGCGCTGGCGGCGCACGACCGAGGCGCAGACCCTGTAAATGGTCTGTTTCCGCTGGTCGACGCTCTTCAGCAACTCCTGCGCGTTTCGCCACTTCTCCCGGATGTAATTCCGGCTTTCCCGGGGAAGATCACCGGCCTTCAGCATGTCCCGGTACGCGGCGCACAGGCGAAGCTTCGGCAGACCGTCTTCATTCATCTCAATCTGATAGTCCACCAGCTCCAGCCCGCACACCCGGCTGGATTCGCCCCAGCCTTCATCCTTGACCTTGACCCTGGCCGGACACTGCCGCGGTGTCGAAGACCGGAACTCCGGGTGCTCCAGGCAGGCGTATATGCCTTCGGTCTTGTAAATATAAATGTCGGGTTGAACATAGTGGGGCTTTTCCGGATCGTATTTCTGCCCCGGTTTGGGCGTCAGTTTGCGAAGGGCTTCCAACGCCCGCGTGACATCGTCATCGCTGCATCCCAGTTCCCTGGCGATTTCCTTGTACTTGCGCTGTTGCACCAGCGGGAGGTAATCGGCCGCTATTTTCTCCAGAAAGGTGTCCTCGCCATACAGATTGCGGATTTGAACGCCCAGGCACTCCTGGAGATTGCGAGCGCCCACTCCCACCGGGTCCAACTGCATCACCAATTGCTGGGCCTTTTCCACCTGGTCCAACGAAGCCTGGGTCGCTTCGGCGGCCTCCTCCAGTGACTCCAGCAAATAGCCGTCTTGGCTGAGGTTTCCCGCCAGGTAGCGCGCGATTTGGCGAATTGCATCGGGCGCGTCGCAAAGATTGATTTGCGTTTCCAAATGATCGTAAAGGGAGAGCGGGCGTACCAGGAAGGACTCGAAGGAAGGACGGTCATCGGAATCGTAAGCGACTCCTTGAAAACCGGAGCCCCGGGAGTCTCCAAAGTAGTAGTCCATCTCGCGAATGGTTTCATCCAGCTCGAGCTGGGGATCGACGGCAGACGCCCCGTCCTCTGCCAGGCTGTCGGGGGAGGCAGCGGATTCCGCCGCTCCCGCCATCCCCGGCTCTTCCCCGTCTTCCTGTCCGCTGTCGCCCGAATCTTCCTCAAGAACCGGATTTGCCGCCAGTTCCTCATTGAGCATTTCCGAGAGTTCCATGCGGGACAGGGTGAGCAGCTCAATCTTCTGCAGCAGGGAGGGGGTCATCGCCAGCCGCTGACTGAGCTGGACATTCAAGGAAGGTCTCAGGTTATTTCTTCTAACAACCATCTATCAAACTATCAAAGCAACCTGAAGTTCTCACCCAGATACACTCGGCGCACATCAACATCTGATGATAGCACGGCGGGTGTGCCACTCTTGAAAATATCGCCTTCCCGGATGATATAGGCGCGATCCGTAATCTTCAGCGTTTCCCGCACGTTGTGATCCGTGATCAGCACTCCGATCTTCAGTTCCCGGAGATGAATCACCACCCGCTGAATATCCAAAACTGCAAGCGGGTCAATTCCCGCAAACGGCTCGTCCAGCAGGATAAAAGAGGGCCGGATCACCAGAGACCGCGCAATCTCGAGGCGGCGGCGCTCGCCGCCCGACAGCGTGTAGGCGCGATGCTTGCGCAGATGAGCGATGCCAAATTCCTCCAACAAGCCGCTGACTCTCCGGTCCTGCTCCCCGGGTGACAAATCGAGCGTCTCGGTGATGGCGTACAGATTCTCCTCGACGCTCAGCTTGCGGAACACGGACGGTTCCTGCGGCAGGTAGCTGAGGCCCTTTCGCGCGCGGAGAAACATGGGCAGCCGGGTGATGTCCTCTCCATTCAGGCTGACCTTGCCGGAATCAGGAGGGGTCAACCCGACGAGCATGTAAAAGGTCGTCGTCTTTCCGGCGCCGTTGGGACCGAGCAAACCCACGATTTCCCCCTCCTGGATGTGCAGACTGATATCGCGGGCCACCTTGTGGCCTTTATAGCTCTTGGAGAGCCCTTCGCAGGCGAGTGTGCTCATGAATTGGACTGGTTTTGAAAATGCTTTCAGCCTTCGACGAGAATCCGGTCATCCCCGACGAAGAATGTCAGCCGGCGGCCCTTCGTCCTTCTCCGGGAACTGTCGACTACCTCCGCCAGGTTTCCCGTCAAAGTAATCCGGTCGGTTGCAAAATCGTATTGCGCGCGGCTTCCGGTCCCGGTCCGGTCGCCCTGGCGCAACATGACGAGCTCGTCGGCAACGGCGCTGTCAACCTGGTTGTCTGCGTTGAAATGAACGTCCAGCGTCCCGGAAGCGAGGCTCCCCTCTTCGGTGACCATGCGAACGCCCTCCGAGTATCTGGCCAGACGCATTTCCCGGCGGTAAACAAGCTGCGGAGCTTCAACGGCGACTCTCTTCAACCGTCCGCCGGCTTCACGGTAGGAGAAACTGCGCACCCGGCCGCTGGCCGAAAGACCGGTGTCGGGGCCGATTACGATGGTCTGAGCAAACAAAAACTGATTGCGCTGAAAGGCTCTGACGCTGCCCGCATAAGTCGCCTGGTTCGACGCCAACTGCAGGCTGTCAGACTGGATGAAAACCGGTTCGTCACGGCTGAAGGTGGGAAAGGCAGAACCGGCATCCGCGCTTTTTTGAAGTTCGCTCCGCACCTCGCCGCGGGCCACCAGTCTGTTTTCTCGTTCATACAGCAGGAAGCGCAGCGCCGTGGTCCGGGAGCCGGGCTCGGTGAGCGCCGGACGAAGCTTCTGGCCGGACAGGGTCAGGGCGCCGTTGTCGTAGACCGCCTCCTCTCCGGTCAGGACGCGTTCGCCTTCTTCAAAGCGAACGGCGGGCCACTGGCGGAACCAGGCGATCTGGCCGGCGGCCAGCCTCGACTGGAGAAAATCGCTGGAACTGCGGCGAACTGTTTTTCCCTCTTCCGTGACAGTCTGCACGTCTTGTTCGGCGGAAAGGCCCGACAGTGCTCCCGCAGCGTCAAAGTCTCCCGCAATCCGGCCCGCGGAAACAGTATGCACGCTGCCGGCGCCTATTTGAATTTTCAGCACCGCGTTGCCGACTCCATTGACGCTTCTCAGCGTCCTGCCCGGCCCGAAGGCTCCCTCGAGGCGGTCGGCGGCCATGCGGCTTTCCTTCTCCCCGGGGCCTGCACGGTGCAAGGTCGCAGAACCGGCCGCCTCCAGGGATTCCGCCTCTCCCGCGCTGTTGAAGGCCAGCGCCAGCCGCTCAGATCGAACGTTGACTCCGCGCGGGGCGTCTTCCAGGCGCACTTGGCCGGAAAAGGCGGCGGCGGCCAATTGCCCGCCGGCAAACTTGACGCTGGACGCGCCGGAGCCAATTTCCAGCCCGCCGGCCAAATCCATGAACCGGACGTCGCGGCTGCAGTTCAAGGCCGTAAGATCTCCCCCGGCATCGAGTTCGCCGCGCATCAAGGCTGACTGCAGACTTCGGGTTGCCAGCGACTCCTTCAGTTCCATACGCACGGGCTGGGACCTGCCCGCCGCCTCAAATAAGCTTACGTGGCCATTGACGACCGGAAATGTCAGTTCCTCCGCAGCCAGCGTTCTCGTCCCGGAAGGTGCGATGCGGGTGACAACCACCCCTTCCTTCGCCTTGAGTTCCCTCACTTTGTGGGAATCGAAGTCGTAGGCGATCTCCACCGAGCCGGCGCGCAGGCTGTCTTCACCCCGGTTGTAAAGAACTCCGCCCTGCAGGAAGATCTGGTTGTTGGGAACAATCAGAGTTGCCTGCCCCGACTTGAGGCGAGATTGGACGTGGCGTCGACTTCCGCCGAGCAGCTCAACGCGCTCCAGCATCTGCAACTCTCGCTCCTTCATCCGGTAGCGCAAGCGCAAGCCCTGGCCCCAATACCCGCCGGCCTCAAAGGTATATCCATCCTCAATCTCCGCCTCCTGGGTGTTCAAATCGGCCTTCAGACGCTCGGTGCGAACCGTGATCCCGTTGGCCAGCCTCAACTGCACGCGGGATTCGAACTCCACAAGCTTCTGCTGGGTTTGGTAGACTGCCTTCCCGCTGGTGACGGCGTCGCTGACCTGCCCCAGGTTGTCATACTTGAACAACTCCACCCCTTCAAGGATGTTGGCGCCCTGGCGCAGCTCCACGCTCCGGCTGGCGATCACTTTGAAGACGGGCCGGCCGTCGCGGCTTTCCGTGTATTCAAATCCCTTCGCCAGGCGGGCGACGTTGGCCGCCAGTTTCTCCGGCACTGACAGGAACCGGTATACCTGGTAGGCGCGATGGAAGTAGCTCCATGCGACCGCCGCCACGGCGGCGATGAACAACAAAACCAGGCCGATTCTCAGATTCCGCTGGTAGCGCATGCAAGAAAGGTAGAGCTTAGGAGGGCGAAGGTCAAGAATTCAAACGAGCGAAAGATCCCGAATGCGTGCGACCAGACTCCGTTCTCCCCGGAATTCGTTCAACTCAAGCTGGTAGACGGCTCGAAAACTTC
The DNA here is from genome assembly GCA_016199665.1 of Acidobacteriota bacterium. Classification (GTDB taxonomy): domain Bacteria; phylum Acidobacteriota; class UBA6911; order JACQSX01; family JACQSX01; genus JACQSX01. The sequence goes on from JACQGG010000065.1 coordinate 16,217, forward strand.
TCGCCTGTTTTAACGCTTCCAGCCGGGCAATTTGATTCCACCAGATCGCCTCACCGCAATAGCGAGCCGCCAGCTTCCACTTCAGATGCTTGTCCTTGATCGCAAAGGGGCCCGCCTTGACCGGGATCGCGTCATCCTGAAAAACGGGCACTGGATTGCCAAAACCGAAGGGCTCCAGCCGGGATATTTCTTCCCATACGGCCCAGTTCAGCTTGCGGGCCGGCAGCGCGGCATCGACGCCGATCGAAGGAACGGGCATCTGCGCATAGCGCTGGCGCGCGTATTCGTTGATGCGGCGGCGCAGCTCCGGCAGGAGGGATGCATCGGCGGTAAACCCCGCCGCGTGCCGGTGGCCTCCGAAGCGTTCCAGCAGCCCGGCGCAGGCGTGCAGGGATTCAAGCAGATGGAAAGAGCCAAAGCTGCGGCCCGATCCGGTCGCAGCTCCTCCTGCCACAGACGCGATCAGAACGGGGCGCCCATAGCCCTCCATGATCCGGCTGGCCACGATGCCGATGACTCCCCGGTGCCATCCGGGATCCCAGAGGACGATGACCGGTTCGGAAAACGTCTCAGGTTCCGTTTTGAATTTGAGATCGATCGACTTGAGGATCTCTTCCTGCTCCAACTGCCGCCAGGAATTCTTGTCGTTCAACCGCATTGCGATCGCCCGAGCCTGATCTTCCTCTTCCGCGTCAAACAATCGCACCGCATCTGCGGTTTCTCCCATGCGCCCCACCGCGTTGAGGCGCGGCGCAATGCGAAACCCCACCGCCGAATAATCGATCTGCTTTCCCAGTACCCCCGCCGATTCAAGCAGCGCCTTCAGCCCGTGATTGCGGGGCAATTTCAGACCCTCCAGGCCGATCTTGACAAACACGCGATTCTCGCCCAGCAACGGGACGATGTCGGCAATCGTCCCGATCGCCACAATCTTCAGAAAGCTTGGAATCAGCCGCTCCCGGCCGGCTCGCTGCAGCAGCGCCTGGACCAGCTTGAAAGCGACGCCTACACCGGCCAGGTTCTTATCCGGGTAGAGGCAGTCGTTCCGGTTTGGATTGAGTACCTCGTAGGCGGGGGGCAGCTCCGCCTCCGGGAGATGATGATCGGTAACGATCAGGTCGATCCCCTCGGAGCGCGCCGCCTGGGCGGCGGTCGTGGAGCGAATCCCGCTGTCCACGCTCAGGATCAGCCTCACCCCCCGGGCGGCGGCTTCGCGGATCCGCAGCGGCTGCAGGCCGTAGCCGTCGGTCAGCCTCTCGGGGACATGATACTGCACGTCGGCGCCCGCCAGCTCCAGGCACTTTTTCAGGATGACGACCGAGGTAATACCATCCACGTCGTAATCGCCGTAGACCAGGATCTTCTCGCGACGTGAAACAGCTTGTTCAACCCGCTCCACCGCCCGCCGCATGCCGGTCATCAGGAAAGGGTCGTGGAGGTGCTGCAGAGCCGGCGCAAGGAATCGCGCTGCCGCGGCCGGCTCTAAGAGCCCCCGTGTAATCAACAAACTGGCAAGCAGCGGGGAGACACCCAGAGGACCCGACAGGCGGGCCATCTCAGCATCCGAAACATGCTGCAATTCCCATACGTATTTCTGCATCTCACTGGGCCACTTCTACAAAGATCGGATTAGACAGCAGCTCCCGCGACAAACCGAAGACAATCCGGAGTCGATAGTAATGCTTTCCCGCAGGCAGCAGCTCCGTGCGATTTACGGCCATGGGAAGAGATTGCTCGGCGGATTCAACAACCGTTCCGTTGCGAATGACTTCGAAGCGTCCCCGGGGAGGCTCGAGACCCGCCCTGGGAGAATGCCAGTTTACAACCGCCGTGAGATTGACCGGTCCGCCGGTGCGAAGCGTCTCCCCTGAAATCGCAAGGTTCTCTCCCGACCCGACGGCGAAATCCCGGAGCACGACCTCTCCCGCCGCCGGCTGATAAATCGCATAGCCCCGCCCCTGCCGCAGCGCATCCAAGACCGATTCCAGGTCCTTCTTCTTCGCCCAGAGCACGGTCTGTCCGCGGTTCAACTCGTACCATCCTCCGCCCGCTTTGAAGTAGTGGAAATCGATGCCGGTGATCACCGACGGCCACGACTTTCTTTCGTTCCGCAGGCCGTCCAGCAAGAGGCGGTCCCAGATCCCTCCCGGGCGGCCGGTGGCAAACTTGCCTCCGTAGATTCCCTCAAAGCCGCGATACCGGTCCGTCAGCGCCAAATCCTCCGGATGGCTCGCACTGATGAAGCGGGCGCCTCCCACCTTGACTTCTGGAAATGGCGCATCCGGGTAACTCCAAAACGTCATCCCTCCGCGCTCCGCCACATAGTCGATGACCCGCTGATAGGCCGCCGGGTCATGCCGGCCCGAGTAGGGATCCGAGAGCCGGCCAAACGGATAGTTGTTGTAGGCGCCGGCAGCGCCCAGCACCAGCAGGCCCGCAGCGAGCGCGCGAAAATCTGCCCGCTTTCGCAACGAGAAATGCCGCAGCCGCACCACGCGTTGGCGCCGGAGGAAAAAAAGGACGATGCCGCCGACTAGCAGCACCGCCGGCGCCCACGCCCTGCTCCAATCCCTGGGAGTATTGGTCCAGGTCTCGTTCTCCACCACGGGCAGGTCGCGCAGCACTGCCGGCCGGCTGAGACCGAAAACCAGGAGATGGCGGTCAAAATTAAACAACTGCAGGTCGTCCCGGTAGCTTCCCTGCCAGTAGTAATAGGGTGCGACTTCCACTCCCGGCAGCATGACAACATCGCTGAATTGCCGCTGGGCGTCGTCAAAACTGGACAAGTAGGTTTCCACGCCGGCCGTCATGACAGAAGCGCGCGAGCGGGTCTGGGCGATCAGTTTCTTCCAGGGACCTACTCCGTAGCGCACCTGTGTGAGAAACGAGTCGGTAATTCCCAGGACGTCAAGCTTGCGCTCATGAGCATAGGCGGCCAATTCCAGGATCTCGTAGTGTCCGTTGCTGTAGCGAGAGTGTACGTGCAAGGCCGCCACCAGCGGGCGATAGCCGAGCCTGGATTCTGCGGCTTCGGAATCCGGGTCGGAGGCGGGATTGCCGGAAGGGTGCGCCGGCCGAGTCTGTGCGGGCGCCCCGGCTGCGGCCACACCCCTGGCCCGGATGGGACTCCACGGCGCGGCAGAAAACATCCACAACCCAAAAGCGGCGGTGAGCAGGGCGATGCGCCGCCACTCTCTCAATGGCGCCCCGATGCCGGCAGCCATAGCGCCTGATCCCTCGGTGAACGGAAATCCCGTTCCGGGCTTGTGCCGCGCACCCGGTTTTCCATCTTGAATGGGCGACTTTCCCGGCCGGTCAATGTCTCTCCTCCGCTCCCGGCTCGGCTTCCTTCGCCTCGCGCATTTCCAGGTAGCGATATCCGCGCTCCATCATCTCCGGCCGCGTTGCAAACACGTTGAGCTCCTTGGCCATGAATCCTCCCAGCAGGCTGATGATGAACACGACGACCGCCGCATACTCGTCCAGCAAAGCGGTAAAGGAGAACCCGACAATTCCGAGCACGATGGTGATGGCGTACAGAATCCAGACCGCCTGCCGCTGGCTCAGGCCCGCACGCAGCAATCGATGGTGGATGTGCTGTGAATCCGGTTCCTGAATCCTGCTGTCTGCCAGGTAGCGGCGGATCAACGCGGTGATGGCGTCAAAGATCGGGATGCCAAACACAATCAGAGGAATGAACAGGGCCGTGAGCGTGTAGCTCTTTTGCCCTCCGCGAATGGACAGACATGCAAGCAGGAACCCGAGAAAGGTGGACCCGCTGTCTCCCAGGAACACCCGGGCCGGATAATGATTAAACTTGAGAAATGCCAGCGTCGCGCCCGCAACGGCCGCGTAGTAATAAACGACAACGCCCGCGTCCTGCTTGGCGGAGATCAGGAAGAGGGCGATCGAAGTGAACATGGCGATACCCGTGGCCAGCCCGTCAAGCCCGTCAATCAGGTTCATGGCATTGGTCAACCCGACGATCCAGAGAATGCTCAAGGGAATCGCCAGGATGCCGAGATCGAAGTAATCTCGCATCCCTTGCGCCAGGGGATTCGAGGCAAGGTCGAACCGAATTCCCAAAGCGACGGCAACGCCGGCGGCGATAACCTGCACCGGAAGCTTTGCCCATGGGGAAACGTTGCGTATGTCGTCGTATACGCCCAGCGCAAGGATGATTAACGACCCCGCAATCAGACCCCGCAGCGGGTAAAAGCTCTCCAGGATATCGGGAGTGAGAATGCGGGCTGTCAAAAGCGCGCCCCAAATAGCGGCGAAAACGGCCACTCCTCCCAGGCGGGGAATCGGCGTCAGATGGATCTTGCGCTGCGCCGGATAATCGAGCGCTCCCAGCCATCTGGCCGACTTGACGGTCAGCGGCACCAGCAGCAGTACCAGGACAAAGGACACTACATAGAGAAAGCCGTAAATTCTGGCCGCGGGAAAGGATTCCACTCCGATAATATAAACGACTCCATCGAGCAGATGCCAAAGGAAAACAGCGGCCGCTTGCAGCCTTCCGCCTTCAGCAGTCAGCGGTCAGCGGGCTGAGGTTTTTTCCACCATCACTCGCTGGTAAAACTGATGGATCTGATCGACCATCCAGGCCGCTGAGTGCTCGGGACGGAGGGCGGCGCGGGCGCCCTCGGCCAGCCGCGCCCGCAGCGACTGGCTGGAAAGAACCTCGAGCAGCGCCGCTTGCAGGGCGTCAGCATCCCCCGGCGGAACCAGCAGGCCGTTGTCGTCATGTCTGACCAGGTCGGGAATGCCTCCGGTTCGGCTCGCCACGACCGGCTTTCCTGCGGCCATGGCCTCCAAAATGACCCTTCCCATCCCTTCAAACAGGCTTGGCAGCACCGCGATGTCGATGGCAGCCGTGACCCCGGGAACATCTTCCTGGAAGCCGGTGAAAATGACCGAGTCCTGCAGGCCCAGTTCAGACGTCCGCGCCTTCAGGCTGCCCTCCAGATAGCCTTCTCCGACGATGGCCAGCAGCGGCCGGGGACCGGCGCTCAGGCGCTCCAGGACTCCTTTCCAGGCGCGCAGCAAAACGTCGTGGCCTTTGCCCTCCCAAAGCTTGGAGACCATCCCCACGACAAGCCGTCCCGGCGGAATCCCCAGGCGCGCCCGGAAAGGTTCGCCCCGCGCCGTTCGGAACGCGTCGATGTCGATTCCGCTGTAGATCAGGGCCTGCGGGACGCGGATTCCGATTCTCTCCCGCCTTGCCCAATCAACCAGAGGCTGAGAGATGAAGATCATTCCGTCGCACCATCGGGCGGCAAGCCGCTCCAGATTCCTGAAGAGGGTTTGACGGAGGGCGGCTTCGGCATCGTGAAACGCAAAGCCATGGACGGTGTGGATCACCACCGGGATGCGCGCCAGCCGGGCCGCCAGTCTGCCGATGAATCCCGCCTTGGAGTTATGCGTGTGGACCAGATCGAACCGCTCTCTGCGCATCAGCCGGGCGAGGGCGGCCACCGCCGGCAGGTCCCGCAGCGGATCGATGACATTGCACAACCGGGCCGCCAGAAATATGGAAGCGCCGGCCTCCCGGCTTTTCTCGGTCAGCCGTCCCTCCGAGGCGCAGGCGAGCGCGACGCGATGCCCGCGCGCCAGTGACCCTTTCAGGGTCAGGAGCGTATTGATCCCCGATCCGCTCACGACAGGAAGGGTATGCACATGGAGGATGGAGAGTGATCGGCCGGTGGTCACAACTGGAGCCAGTTTAACACGAAGCCAGCCGGCATTGGACTCCCAACCCAGATGTGGAAAGAAATCTACAAGGTCCACGCTTCAACGTCGGCACCATCCCGCCTCTGTTGCACCAAAAAATGTCCCAACAATCGGAAAGCACCCCGGACTCGGTGTATCTCCCTGAGGCCGGAACTAACCAGCACGTCAAGGTGTGGCTCGTCACGACAAGAAAGACCCGCCTCGAAACGGCATGATGGCTTGCATAAACCTCCGCAAAAGCAGCATTATTGGCTCGCCCCGGTGAGACGTACGGCTGTTGTCTCTCGTCAACTTGCCCAAACAGAGCTACCCGCCCCACGCCCCCGCCGAAATTTCGCTTGCTTCTCCAACCCTCTCGAGATAAAAATGCCCATAAGTAGGAACAGGCTGGTTTTTTTGGCATCCAGAAACCGCGAAAGTAGCCTGTCCCCTTTAATTTCCTCGATGTCGTCTTCGATGAATAGTTCAGGCATTAGGGATAACCGCCTTCGCGGCACCGTCGCTGATTTCCTCGCGGCGAAGATTCGGAACGGCTCACGCCTCTCCGTTGTTTCGGCATACTTCACTATCTACGCATACGAAGCACTCAGGGAGCACCTCGATCATATCGAGCATCTCGACTTTCTCTTCGGCGAGCCGCGCTTTATATCATCGCTTGACCCCGATAAGACAGAGAAGAAATCGTTCATCATCGATGGCACCGGCTTGCAGCTCGCCAACGTTTTACAGCAAAAGCGCGTCGCTCGCGATTGTGCCGACTGGATACGCCAGAAAGTGGAAATCCGATCCGTGCGGCACACGCAACTCCTCCACGGCAAGATGTATCACATCGCAAACGCCGGCGTGGAAGAAGCAATCTTGGGCAGTTCCAATTTCACGGTTCGCGGCCTCGGACTTGGGGCGAGCAATAACAACATCGAACTCAATCTCGAAGTGGACAGCACCCGCGACCGCCGCGACCTCAAGGCTTGGTTCGATGAACTCTGGAACGATCCGGAACTGGTTGAAGACGTAAAACAGGAAGTCCTGCAATACCTGGAGCAGTTGTATCAAAATCACGCGCCCGAATTCATTTACTACAAGACGCTATTTCATATCTTTGAGGATTTCCTAGCCGAGCAGGACAAAGGCGGGCTGCTCGATCAGAACGTCAAGGTGGTTGACACCGAAATTTGGAAAACCCTTTTCGAATTTCAAAAAGACGGCGTGAAGGGCGCTATCAACAAAATCCTCAAGCACAACGGCTGTATCATTGCCGATAGCGTGGGCTTGGGAAAGACCTTCGAGGCGCTCGCTATCATTAAGTATTTCGAACTAAAGAACGACAAGGTTCTCGTCCTGTGTCCCAAGAAGCTCCGTGAAAAC
>JACQGG010000068.1 GCA_016199665.1 Acidobacteriota bacterium
CGGCTGGTATGGGTCGGGCTGATCGCGCTCGCGGTGACCGCGTTTGAGCTTGCCCCCCTGCTCCGGGACGCCGCGATCGTCAACCAGAGCCGCTGGGAGGCAGTATGGAAGTGGGACTCCTTCGGCCTGAATCAAGTCCTGAAGCTCTTGCTCACCGGAGATCTCCTGGACTACGGCCGGCTGCCGGTCCTGTCGCTCCTGGCGCTTGCAGGGGTCCTCTCTTCCATCGGCGTGGTTTGGCCGCGCCTGGGCGGAAACAAGTGGCGTCTCGATCCATCCAGCTCGTCGCCCCAGGGCAAGGAGGCTGAAACCGGGCGGGTTATTCATACCTTTCTGCTTTCGGGCGCAATCCTGTGGCTCTTCCTTTTTTGTGGAAAGCCTGCGTGGGGAGGAACGCTGTTCCGTCTGCTCGGCTTGTCCGACCAGTTGCAACTACACCGCCTCATCGGCGGCGTTCATGTCTTCCTCATCTTCCTGGCCGGGATCGGACTGTTCAAATTCTGGAGCCTGCTGAGCCGGCAGCGCTGGAGAGCGCGGCCGCTTGTTCCGGTCTCTTTGGCGACGTTCCTGATTCTGTACCCCGCACTGCTTGACCGCATCAATTACGCGCGGCAGAGCGGCGAATGGGGGAGACAGAATCTCGATTTGTACCAGCGGGAAGCGAATGCGCTCAATCAGGTCGTCGCCCAGGTTAAAGGGCGCTACGGCCGCGCCTACGCCGGGCTGGCGGCGGGGTGGGGGGGGCAATTTCGAGTCGGATGGGTTCCCATCTATTCGTTTCTCGCAGAGAATCATGTTCCGGCAGTGGCTTTCCTTTACCACGCGATGGCGCTCACCGGCGACATCATGGTTCGATTCAATGAATTCCACGCGCCTCACTACCGCTTGTTCAACATCACCAGCGTCATTGCTCCCCCAAACCAGTCGCTCCCCCCGTTTCTGACACCTCTCAATCAGGCGGGGAGATTTCGACTGCTGTCGGCGCCTGCTTCGGGCTACTTTGATCTGGTGTCGGTGCCTTTCGCGGTTCGCTGCGACCGGAAGCGGTTTTACGACATCAACGATCCCTGGCTTGCGAGCGACTGGGTGGCCAAGCAACAGCATCTTTTGCTGGACCTTGACGGCGACGCGCCCGCGCATCTGCCGCGTTTGCCGCCGGCGGCGCCCCTGCCGGCGACAAGCGCCGCAGCCGGGCTGGGCACGATAGAAACGGAGCGGCAGGACGGCGCATTCTATCGCGCGCAGGCGCAGGTTGCGCGGGACTGCTACCTGCTGTTCAAGATGACCTATCATCCAAACTGGCGCGCGGCCGTGGACGGGAAGCCGCAAAAGACGGTGATGCTCTCTCCCGGCTTTGTCGGGGTGGCTCTGTCGCCCGGCAGACACACGGTTGAGTGGCATTACCAGCCCGAATCATGGAAAACCCTTTTGCTGTTTCTGGGCGCGGCGTTGCTGGCCGTCGCAATCGCCGCCGAGCGGGCCGGGTATGTCCAGCGGGCCGAGGATGCGCTGAACCGCCGAATTGCAGGTTTCGGCAAGTCCGGTTTGCCCGGCCTGAATCAGGAAGTCGCCGCCACCGTCGAGAAAACCGGTGACCCGGGCAAGCGGCGCGCGGAAAGGGTATCGCCGGCCGCCGGTTCGGCGGTTGCAGAGCCCGCGCTTGCTCCCCAACGCGATCTCGGGCGATGGAGTGCGGCTTTGGCGCTGGCGGCACTCTCACTGCCGCTTTGTCTTCCGCTGCTCACCGGCGCCCAGCCGGCCGGGCACGATGCTTTCGAGTACATGCCGCGCGCCGTCGAGTTCCATGAAAACATCCGGCACGGCGTGCTGCTGCCGCGCTGGGCTCCCGACCTCAGTTCCGGCTTCGGCCAGCCTCTCTTCTTGTTTAATCCGCCGCTGCTCTACTATCTGGCCGAGCTTTGCCATCTTGCTGGTGCGGATTTCATGTTCGCAGTCAACCTGGCCTGCTTGATCGTGATCGCGGCCTCTGGCTGGACCATGTTCCTGCTCGGTTCGCTTTATTTTGGCAGAGCGGGAGGCTTGCTGGCGGCGACTGCTTATCTCTACGCGCCCTATTTTCATCTGGATCTCTATGTGCGGCAGGCGCTGGCGGAGTTTGTTGCGTTTCCCTTCTATCCCCTCGCCCTCTACGGATTCGGCAGGTATGTGAGGGAGCGCAGGAAAGAGTTCCTGCTGGTTGGCGCCGCCGGCTATGCGGCGGTGCTCGCATCCCACAATCCGGCCGCATTGCTGTTTACGCCGTTGTTGGCCGGCTTTGTGATTTTCAACGCCTGGCAGGCTGGCTCATGGAGATTCCTCCGGGATCAGTCGGCTGGATTTCTGCTCGGCCTCGGTCTGGCCGCCTTCATCTGGCTTCCGATTCTGACGGAAAAGAATTTCATAAATGTGGACCGGCTTCTGGAAGATTACCTCAGATATGCCAACCACTTCGTTTATCCGAAACAGCTCATTTTCCCTGCCTGGGGATATGGCATCTCGCTGCCGGGCGATCAGGATGGGATGTCGTTCTCGCTGGGGTGGAGCCACCTGATCCTGATCGGGGGCGTGTGGCTGTGGGCCAGGCGTTGCGCCGTGCGGTTCGATCAAAGGCTGGTCCTTTTCATGGCGGCTGCGGCAGGAGCGCTCTGTGTCGTGATGACGCCGGCCTCCCGGTGGCTGTGGGATCGCCTGCTGCTTCTCCAGTACGTCGAATTTCCCTGGCGATTGCTGGCTCCAACGTCCGTCTGCGTGGCCCTGGTGATTGCGCCACTCGGCCGGGCGCTGATGGCCGGAGGCCACGGGACGCGACGGCTGGCTTGCGCGCTGGCGCTGCTGGTTCTCCCCAACTTGTCTCATGCCCAGCCGTCGCGCTACTTTGACCTGGAACCCGCCGAATGGACGCCGGCGCAAATTGCCCGCCGCGGCATTGCCGTGACCACAAAGGAAGAGTATGAACCCAAATGGGTCACCCGGCGTTCTCTGTTCCGTCCAGAGCCGCTGCGCGTCATTTCCGGCAGCGCCCAGGTTCTCCAGGCGAACCGGACACCCGTTCGCTGGACCGCCGAAGTGAGGGTCGCCCAGCAGGCAGCGCTGGAGCTTTCAAACTCCTACTACCCCGGCTGGAAAGTCCTTGTGGACGGTCTGGATGTGCCGGTCGGCATCGCGCAGGGGAGCGGCCTGATGCAGATTAACATTCCGCCGGGAGTTCATCGAATCCTGGTGCAGTTCCACCGCACCGGGACGCGATGGCTGGGAGATTTCGCCAGCCTGCTCTCTTTACTGGTGATGGCCGGGTTGTGGCGAAAGTGGCGCCGGGTGCGCATGAAAGAGGAGATCCAGCTTTCCGGCGCAAAGGTAGACTGACCCCACAGTAAGAACGCGGCCTCCCCGGCGCGCGCAGGCCGGATCTCAAAATCACGATCTCCGCGCGGGCAAGGCAGGATGAAGGCTGGACGCGGCCGGCCCGGTTCGATCCAACGTCAGGGAGTAACGAGAACAATTTGATTGTTGCCGCCGGTCTCATCCTCCCAGAGAACGGTGAACTGCCCGTTCTCGTCGGCCAGCAGCGCGGGGAAAGTTGACTGCAGGCCGATGTCATTTGAGAGGTTGGCCACCGGCGAAAAAGTCTGCCCCCCATCGGTCGACCTGGAGAAGAGCACGTCCCGGCCCGCCGGATACAGCGTTCCCGCCAGAAAAGCTCCCATGGCGATGCCGACGTTGCCGGCGCTGTCAGTCCCCACCGAGGGACCGTAGGCAATCATCCCGGCGGCGGTCGTACTGGACGCGTTGACCGGACTGGAGAAGCTTGCGCCGCCGTCGGTGGAACTCGCAAAGTAAATGTCCTGCTCATTTCTGGAACGATCCACTCTGATGTAGGCGACATAGATCGTTCCCGACGAATCGATCGCAATGGAAGGAGAGGCAACAACGGCGGCGGAGGGGTTCGCGGAGTTGGTGAGGGAAATATTGACCGGCGGCGAGAAACTGCTGCCGTCGTTTGAGCGCGCGACGAAGAGATCACGCCCAAATCGAGCGGAGGCGAGAAAAGCGATGCCCAGACCCTCTCCCTGATCCGCGACCAGGATCGGGGAGCTGGGAAAGCTGGACACGGTCGCGGCGTTGACCACGTCGGAGAATGTAGCCCCCCCGTCTGAAGAACGAGTCAGGGCGATGATCTGGGAAACACTGTCAGACTTGAAGTATGCGACGCTGATGACTCCGGCGCGGCTGACGGCCAGCGATGGAGAGGAAACCGAGGTGCGCCTGTCGGTGTTCCCACTCACGCTGGCAGGCTCTGAGAAAGTTGCGCCGGCGTCAACGGATCGGCTCATGAAGATGTTGGCCACGATGGTGTCGGGATCGACCTGTCGCCAGATCACCGTGATATTGCCCGACTCGTCGACGCCGATTGCGTGGTTTGTGGCTGACACGTTCGGAGCCCCTACCCGCATCACGGCCCCCGCGGCAATTGGAGCGCCGCCGCGATAGCGGGCATAGTTCAATGCTCCGAAACTGGAAGCGCCGCGGCGGGGATCCGCGCCATAGACGACGTGCAGGTTCCCCTGGCTGTCAGCGACCGCGCGCGGCTGGAAGAGAATCTCGCGAATGCCGCTGACGGCGCTGGGAGCGCGCCGAATTTCCGCCGGGTTGTAGACGGTCAGACGCAGAGTCGTGCTCCGCTCCAGGGCGCCCGCCCTTCCTGTAATTGTAATCGGGTACGTGCCGGGGGGCGTGTTTGCCGGCGTGTCAAGCCGGAGCGTGACTTCGCTGGTCGGCCTGCTTTCACTGGCGGAGAAGCCGTACCTCCAGCCCGTGTTGGCGGGGGCGCCTTCCAGACGAACCGCGCCGTCAAAGCCTCCGGAAGCGAGAAGATTGATGGTAAAACTGGCGCTGGAACCGGCCAGCGTATTGCGCGCCGGCGTCGCGCTGGAGAGGATAAAGTCGGGCGACGGATTCTGCGCTTCCGCAGTCGACAGGACCGCGACCTCAATGTCTGAATCGGTACCGGACCGATCATCCGACCAGTTGACTACAAAACCAATCTCGCCGGCGGAAATCTGGTTGTAGTCGCCGTGGTAGTGAGTCCGGAAAGTGAGGGGAGTGGGTACCAGCATCCAGTTGGCCGAAGTGACCCGGCGATTTGAAGTAAACGTGGCGCCCCCATCCCGTGAAGTCGTCATGTACACATCCAGGAGAACGTTGTTGGCCGGATCGTTGCGCCGATCGAGCCAGGCCAGGCCGAGAGTGCCGTCGGGAGCGACGGCTGCTGAAGGCATGAACTGGTCGGTATCGGTCGTGTCTGAGTGAACGCGCGCCGGCAGGCTCCAGGTGGCGCCGCCGTCTGTGGACTTGACCAGCACGACATCGCTGTCGTCACGGGGGTTTGACGGCTTGATCTGAGTGGTTATATAGACGGTTCCCCGTCCCGGCCCCCCACTCCCGTCGACGGCGAGGCTTGGGAAAGGCGGAAGATCAAATCCACCGCTGAGAATTCGCGCTCGCAATGAAGTGTCCTGCAGCGCGATCACGGCGGGCCCAAAGTTCAGACCCCCGTCAGTCGACTTGACAACGGCAATCCCGGGGAGACGGCTGTCATAATAAGCAACGTAGACTTCCCCGGACGGTCCTACGGCGATCATCGATCCCTGCACGCCGCCGGTCGAGTCGGCCGGTTCACCCACCAGTTGAAAGTCGGACCAGGTCTTGCCGCCGTCTGTGGAACGGACAAAGCCGATGCCGTTGCGCTCGCCGAATGCGAAAGTAAAGCGGCTCCAACTCACATAAACGTTTCCCCGAAATGGGCTGGCTGTGTTGTCGACGGCAATCCACTCCTTGTCCACCTGTTCCGACGGATTTGTCCTGGAGGCGGTGGCATTTGAAACTGGAGACCAGGTCGTCCCTCCATCGGTCGATTTTGTGACTGCGGCCATGGAGCTGCCGAGGGCGTTTACCCCCAACTGCGCAAAGTAAAAGACCCCGCCGGGCCCGGCCGCGACCACGGGATCGCCAAAGCAACCGCCCAGCGGCGGCACGGGAGGGAGCACCTGCTTCCAGGTGCGGCCCGCATCGTTGGAGATGCTGAGGCTGGCACCGACCGGCTGGAGGATGTCATTGTAGGCGACCACAATGTTTCTTCCCGCGGTCGCGCTGCTGGTTTCACTCTGCATTCGCTCGAACAGATCGAGCGTCGGATTGTTCACTTTCTCCGCTCCTCCCGGGGACAGCGCGGAAACCTCCAGGATCCCGTACTTGCGAAGGAAACGGGACTGCAGGTTACCCGACAGCAGGTCAAAATCTGGCGAATAGAGGAGCCAGAGATCTTCCGGATTTCGGAAGCCGGGCTGAAGGGCAGGACGCTTGTCGGGAAAAACATCGCTCAAGCTGTTCCTGGCGGTAGCCAGCGGCGGATTGTCATTTTCCGGCGCATCCTCGGGTGAAAGCGACTGGGCTGCGGCTGACGAAAAACCGGAGATCATGGCGCAACCCATCAGAAGAACAATCAGTTTCCTGGCAAGTCCAAAAACAAATAAGGAGGATTGATTTGACATGTTGGTTCTCCCTCTCAATTCCTGTGGAATGTGCCGGCGGCGGCGCCGCCTCGGACCTGAACGCTGACCGCTGGCCCGGCTTGACCCTCATTTTTCACAGGAGCGCTGTAGCTTATCACGCCTTGCCTGCCAATCTCACGCAGTTGCGGGCAATGGATTTAACTCCTTGCAAACAGATAGACCGGGATTTTCTCCGGTGCTACACTGTCGCCACCTGTAATACGTAACTTTCGACCGGGATAAATTGCGCAACACTTTTAAGCAGGTGTAAAAGGCGTGCTATACAGGCGAGCCCCGTCTATCTGCCCTTTATCGCGGGCTATATAGGGCTGACCGGTTCAATCCACATGTTCGGCCGATCAGGCAGATTTCTTCGACCCGGCGTAGAATGTCGGCGTGGCCACGAAGAAGACACTTCGCGAAGTTCTCAGCGGTACGTCCGATGCGTCGATCCGTTTTGACGAACTATGTTCGTTGTTGGAGAGCGTTGGCTTTGCAAAACGCACCAAAGGTAGCCATAACATTTTTCGGAAGACCGGCATCGAAGAAAGGATCAATCTGCAACGAGATGGCAACAACGCCAAGCCGTACCAGGTGAAGCAAGTACGCGCCGTCATGTTGAAATACAAACTCGGATAGGTTGAATGAATAAGTACGAGATCATCATTTACTGGAGTGAAGAAGACAGTGCGTTCGTCGCGGAAGTGCCGGAACTTCCAGGCTGTGCGGCGCACGGGGCCACGCACGAAGCGGCCCTTGTCAGCGCACAGGAGGCGATCCGGCTTTGGATCGACACGGCGAAAGAGTTTGGCGACCCCATCCCCAAACCTAAGGGTCGCCGATTGGTTTTCGCCTGACCGACCAGACCGCCGAACAAGCCGATGAACCCGGCGCCGCTTCGCGGTTCCCTCGTCGCTTCGCTCCTCGGCGCGGGTTATCGGCAGGCCGTCAGCCGGCTTTGAACCAAAAGTACCTTCCCCGCCACTGCCGGGAGTACAATGGGTGCAGGGAGACAAGAAGCGCCAATGACGTTCAAGGTTGAGATTGAGCAGGAGGAAGACGGTCGCTGGATCGCAGAAGTGCTTGAGCTTCCCGGTGCGCTCGCCTATGGGCAAAGCCCCGAGGAAGCCAGAGCCAAGGTTCAAGCTTTGGCTCTCCGTCTGGTTGCGGACCGTCTCGAGCATGGAGAGACTGAGCCCGAGCTACTGAGCATCTCCTTTGCGGCGGCATGAGCCAATGGCCCAGCACGAAGGCAAGGCAGGTTCTCGTTGCGCTCTTTCGCCTGGGTTGGACAGTCAAGCGGCAGATTGCGTCTCATCGGCTTCTCTCCCGTCCAGGTTGGCATGACTTCTTGTTTGCCTTCCACGACAAGGAAGAAATTGGACCTCGAATGCTTGCCCGGATCGCGAAGCGGACTGGGCTTCGACCTGAGGATTTGTAAAGACGATTCCAACGACTCCATGGCTGTCACCAGCCCACCTTTACTCGTGGAGAAGAGAATCTTTTCTTTCGTGTCTCTTTCTTGTTGCAGACCTCCTGTCCCCGGCGGCTACCGAGGGGAGCATGGGCTGGCATCCGTTCCATCGTTCCGCCGTTGCTGCCCCCCCGCCGCTGCGAAGCCTCTCAAGAACAGCCCTTCCTGCCAGAACAATTCTATTCTGTCGCGGCATTGCAGACTGGAACGGTGACGGACATCGCTGCCGACATCGGTGCGATCCCAACCCCAGCCTTCCCGCTGACCCCGGGGATGCACGAGTAGAAGCGCAAGCGTCTATGCGAACATGAGACGACCTTTAGGCTCCGGGATGGGACGACCCAGCTCCTGGGCCGTCTCGATCTATTCCCGAATCACCACGTGAAGATTCTCCAACGCCTCCGTGTACGATGGTCCGTCAGCCGCACAACCCGGTAGTTCCGGAACCTCCGCAATAAAGGCCTGATCTTCAACGCTCCAGTAAAGGATCACCTCATACCTGTACTCATGGCTCATCGCTCTCACCCGCAAGCTTATACTTAAGAATCACTCGCCGAACCTGCTGTACCTGATATGGCTTCGCTTTTGTTCCCTTCGGCTGCAGGTTCAGGATCGGGCTCTTCAGAAATACTCTCTTCCGCATCCGGCCTCAAGCCCTTAAAGCCGCCGTCTGGATCCTGACCCGTGACCGCGCTGTGACCCGAGGCCGTGGCACCTGAAAGTGATCTAACAGGTCCCGGAAACCTTGCCAGTTGAAACTCCTTCGCTGGCTCCGCCTGTTGACCCACATCAGAATGGCCAGGGCCTTGTCAAAGAACTCTCCGAGCCCCTCGGCGTTCCCTGTCACTCCATAGTAGCTGCAGAACACGTCCAGACACGTCTTAACACGTCCTGATGCCTGTCACAGTTTTGTCTATTCAGTGAACGGTCGATGCGCTTAAAATATTTCTTCCGTGCCCATCCTTCAAGAGCGGCGCCATTCAAGTAGTCGAAATAACGGACGCGAATCCATTCACCTGCTTCACCTACTTTGGTGACGACTTGGTTCGGGTGTGCCTTGGCGATCCGCGGCGCCCTGTTGGATCGGCCAGCATAAATCCACGTCTCTCGGTTTGAGACATACTCAACGATGGATGACTGTTCCTTAGGCCTGATCTCCTTGAGCAGCCTTCCTACCAGTTGGCTCATCGCATCCACCACCACTTTAGTGTTGTGCTGGATGCTTAACGAGACGGTCGATATCTCCTGCGATACCCCCCGACCCGACAACTGACGGTCAAAGAATTCATGGAGTTTATGTGCTGCGGTCGCAGCTTCCATCAAAGGCTGCATTGATGTGGCGATGTCGAGGAACGGACGCATGCGCTCGTACTCTCGCCGCACACGGTCGAGCTCCTCCCAGCCATCCCGCCGATTTTGACCATGATTTCGGCAAATCATACGGGAATTCTTACCCGGCTTCTAGATTGATTAACTAATTTCGATACTATTTGCCGTAACATTGCAGATGGCAAAGCACGACTTGGGAACGATCATAGAGACTTCGCTGATGGCGTGAAAAGCAGGTGGAGTCTCTCAAGATCTCTGTGTTGATCGGCCGGGCCAGGCTCTGGAGGCGGATTGGAGGACAGGATCATGAAGAAATTCGAGGCGGGTTTGGAAATGCGAAAGCGATGGCCGCTGGCCGTGCGCAAAAATCAGCCCCGACTGAATACTGGCGCTCCAGCGTGTGCGCTCCTTCGGTGGAGTGCTTTTGGGGTTCTTCCCGTTGTCTTGATGTTCTCCTCTCTGCATGCCCAGGCTGAAGCCTGGCGTTTTCACCTCGAAGAGGCGACGATTGCAGATGTGCACCGGGCCTTCAAGGCGAAGCAGTTGACGGCGACGCAGTTGGTTAACCTGTATTTGAAGCGAATCGAGGCATATAACGGGACCTGTGTTAAAGGTGTTGTGGACCCTGCGACCGGACTTCAACTCGGAGATATTACGCCGGTTGAAAATGCGGGACAGACCCATGCCCTGATTACCTTGAATCTGAGGGGCGAGCGCTCCAGGAGCGATCCGGTGGATAACGACCCGGGGATGCCAGATGCGCAGGAAGTGGCGCGCGCTCTGGATGCCCAGTTTGCGAAAACCGGCAAGCTGAGCGGGCCGCTGCATGGAATCCCGTTTGCCGTCAAGGATCAGTTCGATACCCGCGATATGCGTTCAACCAGCGGCGCTGCTGCTAATTATGCCAATGACAGGCCACCGCGAGATTCCGAGGTTGTCGCCCGCCTTCGCGCGGCGGGCGCGATCATTCTTGCAAAAGCCAACATGGGGGAGTACGCCTCAGGAGACCGCAGCACCTTCGGTGGAACGACTTGCAACCCGTACGATACCTCTCGCAGTCCAGGTCGGTCGAGCGGCGGCCCCGGGGCGGCGGTCTCCGCAAACCTGGTGATGTGCGCAATCGGGGAAGAAGGCGGCCCTTCAGCCCGCAACCCCACCGCAAACAACAGCCTGGTCGGAATCGTCGCGACCAACACGCTGGTCAGCCGTTCCGGACTGGTCCCCTTTTATTTGATGAGGGATCGGCCTGGAGTGCTCTGCCGCAAGGTCGAAGACGCAGCAGCCATCCTGGGAGCGATTGCCGGATTCGATCCCAAGGACCCGATAACGGCCGCCAGTGTCGGACGGATGCCGCGCGAAACCTATGCGAGCTTCGCTGAAAACCCGAGTCTGAAGGGCGCCCGAATCGGGATCGTTCGCGAGTTCATGCAGCCATTTACCAAGGCGGATGAAGACTCGGTTCGGATTGCCAACGAGGCCGTTGCCGACCTGGCGCGCTTGGGCGCCGTCCTGGTGGACCCCGGTCCCGAAGGCCAATTATTCAAGGATGCGATTGCGGAGTTGGTCCCCTCTCTTGACACCTTGCCTTTGGTATCCACATTCAAGGAGTTGTTTCCCGACGGGGGTCACATCGAAAAGCTTCTTGAGTTTTCATCGGACCAGTCATCCATGCCCGCGGATGTCACATTGCGCTGGCTTCTCGGGGCGGATACTTCTGTCAGCGGCGAAGCACTGTACGCAATGAACCGCTATTTACAGAGACGAGGCGACAAGGTCATCAAAGACGTGGAGACGCTCATTGAGAACTCCATCTTCTATACTCACGCCCCGATTGATGGCGTCCCCCTTCCACCGAAGGGGCGCCTGGAGTCAAACCTGATGCGCACTGAGAGGTTGCAGAAGAAAGAGGACGGCACCCCATTCACCCGTACGACGCCGGTCACGAATCTGGATATCAGAGGTGGGATTGCCCGGCAGGCTGTCCTTCAATTTCTGGTGCTCAAAGTGATGGCGGACCACAACCTGGATGCTTTGGTTTATCCGACAAAAACCGTCCCCGCGCCACTTCTTGGGGCGCCCACGGAGCCGGCCACCCTGAGAGCCGTTTCCGAGACCTCCACAGTAACGATTGACGGTGTAGAATACATCAGGACCGTCGAAAAAGTTCGCGATGCAAGGGATCCTCTGGCCTGGACGCTCAGCTCCGCCGGCGGACTGCCTGCGATTGCCGTTCCCGCCGGGTTTACCAGGGAGGTTTATGACCGGGCTGCAGTTGTCGGCGCGGACGGAAGCAAGAAGACAGGCGATCTTGTTGGCCCCAAACCGATTGCACTTCCTGCCTCGATTGACTTTCTGGGTCGTCCCTTCAGTGAACCCGTGCTGATCAGGATTGCAGCCGCTTATCAAAACGGGACGCGGCGCCGCCGCCCTCCCAAAAGCTTCGGTCCCCTGCCGGGGGAGCCTTAGACTTAGAGCAGCCGGGCTGCGATCGGACGGTCAGCGCTTCGCATCGATGAAGAGTTTCCGAGAAGGAGGCGGGCAGTTGTAGAATTTCATCAGACAATCCGGGGTAATCATGAACCAAGGACTGAGTTGCACTGGAGCAAAACTTTTTCTTGCGGGAATGCTTGTAAGTGTGTGTTTGAAATTCATCTGGTAACCGTGCTGAGTGCCTGTCAACTTTCCTGCAGGATTCCAACAAGCGGCTGCACCTGGCGGCGGCCGCCTCAATGTCGTCCCGGTTCTGGCTCCTATTTTCTCCGACAAGTTGGAATCGGTTTACCTTCTCCGATCCAGCCATTTTTCTTCCTGATGGCCTGCCTGATGGGAATGTCGGGCGGCGCCTTTGCCCAGCAGGCCTCCCCGCAAACCAGTCCCGGGCACCAGCTTCCCAGTCCCGACGCCGTGGCCCTCAGAACAGAAGAGGCGATTGTCGTTGACGCCGTCTTCGATGAAAAAAGCTGGTCGCTGGCCCATCCCGTCACCGACTTTATACAGCGAGACCCAAAAGAGGGCGCCCCGGCCTCGGAGCGCACCGAAGTCAGGATCCTGTTCAATGCCCGCACCCTCTATCTGGGGATCAAGTGCTACGACTCCAATCCTGCCGGGATTGTGGCGACCGAGCTTCGTCGCGACGGAGAAATGGAGGGTGACGACATCTTTGAGGTGATCTTTGACACTTTTCATGACCATCGCAACGGCTACCGGTTCCGCGTGAATCCTCTCGGGACACAGCGCGATCAATCGGTCAGCGGCGAGGGACAGAGCGTTAACGACAACTGGGATGAGAAATGGGATTCCAAAGCCCGGATTACCAGCGAGGGTTGGGTGGCTGAAATCGCAATCCCCTTCAAGTCGATGCGATTTGCGGGCAGGGGCGGCTCCGTTTGGGGAATGAACCTTCATCGAACCATCATTCGAAAGAATGAGGATGTCTTCTGGTCCGGCTACAACCGGGGCTATACCCTCACCAAAATTTCGGGCAGCGGACACCTGGAAGGATTATCGGGTATTCGGGGATTCCGGTTCCGTGTCAAACCCTATATTGCCGCCAAAACGATCCGTTCTCCCGGGACGGGCGAAAAATCCACTCACACTCGAGGGGAAATCGGCGTTGAGGACGCCAAATATTTGATCCGGCCCCAATTGACCCTCGATGCCGCGGTCAATCCGGACTTTGCCCAGGCCGATGTGGACCAGGCGCTGGTCAATCTCTCCCGGTTCAGTCTGTTTTTCCCGGAGAAAAGAGAGTTCTTCCAGGAGGGCTCTGGGATTTTTCAATTCGGGACCGGCAACCGTTTTGGGGCGGTCACCGACCTGCTCCTGTTTCACAGCCGCCGGGTCGGCATCTCCGCGGATCGTGAGGAAATTCCCATTCTGGGCGGCGTCAAGCTGACCGGCACGCAAGGCCCGCTGGAAGTCGGTTTACTCAACATGCAGACAGACCGGGAGGAGGCCAACGCGGGACAAAATTTTACTGTGCTGCGGCTCAAGAGCAACGTTTTGGCGAGATCGTACGTGGGCGCCATTTTGACCCGGAACACCGGCAGCCCGCTCGGCGGCAGCAACCGCGCGCTGGGCCTGGACTCGATCTTTAATTTCTTTCGATATCTGAATCTTCAGGGATTCCTCGCCAAGACGTTTTCCACCGGCCTGGACAACAAGGACTGGGCGGGAAAAGCGGCGGTCCGCTGGGCAAACGACCGCACCGTGTTCAGCTTCGAGCGACTCCAAATCGATGAGAATTTCCGGCCGGAGATGGGGTTTGTTCGCCGCGCGCAACCCCGCTGGAAGGGACTCCAGCAGACCCAGGCCGAAGCCGGTTACAAGCCGCGACCCAAGATGCCCTGGGTTCGCCAGTTCGGGGTTTCAGGCAAGTTGGACTACCTGGCCAATCGAGAAGGACTTCTGGAGACGCGGGACGGAAAGATCACTCTGACGGGGGACTTTAAGAGCGGCGACATTCTGACGACAACTTTCGGTCCAAGATTCGAAAGCCTGGTGAACCCCTTCCGCATCGGGGGCGGAGGGGGAACCGTGTCGGCGGGAGACTATCGGTTCAACGAATTCAGCATGAAATATACGGCTCATCGCGGCCGCAGGATCGCCGGAACTCTGGAGTTTTCGAAAGGGGGCTTTTTCGACGGTGCGATCACCGGCTTTGACATCTCTCCGGCCGTCAAACCGAACGCCCGGCTGTCGCTTGCGCCCAGCTTTCGATGGAACCGGATTGCCCGCCAGAACTCCACTTTCATCACCCGGGAGCTGAACACGCAGGTCAATTATTCGCTGAGCCGGAAGTGGCTGACTCGCACGACACTCGCCTGGAACAGCCAAAACAAAGAGACACTGGTCAATTTTCGGCTCAATTATATCTTCCGTCCGGGGGATGATTTGTTTTTCGTCTACAGCGAGTCGCACAACTACGGAGAAGCAAACGGCCTGATCAACCGGGCTTTCATCGTAAAACTCACCTATTCTCTCGATCTGTGAAGGTTCCCCACATGACAAGACTTGGCAGTCGGTTGACGAAAATCATTTCTACAGCGCCTGACGCCCGGTCACACCAAAGGCTGCACCACCTGGACCATGGTTGCCGAAGATGACGGCAAGAAATACAATGTCGTGTTTGTGTGCAGCGTTCGAATCAGCAGCGGTCTTCGCCTGGTTGGCAATTCAAGGGGAAACAAAGAGGAGGACCCGATGATCAGGACCCTGATTTTCACTGCATTCTTGGTTGCGGGAGCGACCGGTTCGGCGGCTGTCGCACAGGTGAAGAATTTCGTCCCTGTCACCCAAGAGATGCTTTTGAACCCCAGCCCGAATGACTGGCTGATGTTCAGCCGGACCTATGACGCACAACGCTTCAGCCCGCTCAAACAGATCGACCGGCAAAATGTCGGCGAGCTTCGCATGGCTTGGGTGAGGGGATTGGCGCCTGGAACTCAGGAAACCATACCGACCGTCTACCGGGGCGTCATGTATGTGGTCAGCCCCGGAGGCGGCGTCCATGCGCTCGATGCCACAAACGGGGATCTGATCTGGGACTACCGGCGCAAGCTGCCCGGCGACTCCAGCCCCGATACCGCGAGAACCAAGTCGCTGGCTATTTTTGAGGACCTGATTTTCTATACTGCGCCCGACGGTTACATCGTGGGTCTGGACGCCCGCACGGGGGAGCTCCGGTGGGAAACCAAGGTTCTCGATTATAAGAGCGGCGCCCAGCACACCTCAGCCCCCATCGTAGTGGACGGCAAGGTACTGTCGGGGCGGAGCTGCTTTGGCTCTCGAGAAAATTGCTTCATCGCGGCGCACGACGCGCGGACTGGAAAAGAGGTCTGGAGGTTTTACACCACTCCTCTGCCGGGCGAGCCGGGGGACGACTCTTGGGGAGGGGCGCCGGTGGATCTCAGGAGAGCGTCGACCTGGGGACTGCCGGGATCATACGATCCGGTGCGCAAGCTTGTGTACTGGGGAATCGCCAATCCCACACCCAACACCCGGATGCAGCGGCATGGCGGCAACCCCGACGCCATCTCGCGATCCGCGCCCGCCGATCTTTACAGCAATTCGACCGTGGCTCTGAATCCCGCCACAGGCAAACTTGTCTGGTACTATCAGCATTTGCCTGGCGACGACTGGGACTCCGATCATACCCACGAGAGAGTCCTCCTGAGAACCCCCTTTAACCCCGATCCGGCTGCGGTGAAATGGATCAATCCGCGGATTTCCCGCGGCCAGGAGCGAGACGTATCGGTCTCGGTCGGAGAACCGGGAGGAATCTGGGTACTCGACCGCGCCACGGGCGAGTTTCTCTGGGCCACCCCCTTCCCCTATGATGTGCCGGAATTCCACATCTCCAAGGTCGACTTGGAGACAGGAAAAACCTACATCAACTGGGATCGAGTTTTTAAAAAAGACGGGGAAAGATATCTCGTTTGTTTTTTCAACACTCGAAGTTACTGGCCCACCGCCTACCACCCGGGCAGAAACTCTCTATATATTCCTTACGCCGATTCGTGCCTGGACATGACTGCGGGGGGACCTCGGTTTGGCATCCCCCGCCCCGGCTCTGATCCCAAGGCCTTCGCCGGAGTCGCAAAAGTCAACCTGGCCACGGGCAGGGTTGACTGGCGCTACACACAGCGTTTTCCGGGCAACGGCGCCATGCTGGCCACGGCCGGTGATCTGATTTTCTGGGGAGATCTGGATCGAAGGTTCAAGGCTCTGGACGCCGACACGGGAAAGATTCTCTGGGAGACGATCCTCGGCGGAGTCATTCAGGTCAGCACCATCACCTACGCAGTCAACGGAAGGCAATACGTAGCGGTGCTGACGGGAAACGGCGGCTCGGGAACTGAAGGACTTCTCGGACAGATTCGAGAACTCAAACCCCCGCGTCACAACGCGATCTATGTCTTTGCTTTGCCGCAACCGCGATAGACGGTCTTCCAGAAGCTTTCCTTCGCCGCGCCCTCACTCAAACAGCTCAGGCACGCGATAAGCATGGAGGAAGTCGGGCCTTGAGGTCCCTTTCACCCAGAGTTCTTTGGCCGCGGGGATCAGTTCCATGGCCCCGCTGACTTTCAGGCCCTTCACCAGAATCAGGGGCGGGACGTCTCCATTGTCGCTGTATTTCCACAGTCCGACGAAACTCTCGCTCTCACGGAAGCTCTCACCTCGACGCCCCTGCTGGCCGAGGCGCTTGGTGAAGGGGACAACCAGGCTCTTGGTTTCCGGCAGCAAGACCACCTTTCTAGCCAGCGAGCCCAGGCCAGTTTTCGGACCTCCTATGACCGCCTTTGGGGCTACGTCCCCCTGATCCATCCGACTAAAGATCAAGATGTTATCGGGTTGATCGTTCATGATTACCAGCACATCGTTCACAGGATCCACCGACAGGTATTGAGGCCCGTTCAACCTCGTCTTCGGCCCGTAAATTATCCTTTTCGGCGCAACATCGCCCCTGGAGTCCCGGTCGAACACCAGAACCGAATTGGTCATCCCTTGCGCCACAAATACTTCATTGTGGACCGGATCGACTTCCACAATATCCGTGTACCCCAGCAGGGTCTTGGGTCCCTGAATCATTCGAATCGGAGCCTCGTCCCCATTGGCTCCTCCTCTGAAAAACAATATTGCCTGTGCAAATGGATTGGGGGCTACTATCTCGTCATGCAATCGATCCAGTGCAATCTTATGGATGGTCCGAGCCAAGAGCGTAGCCTGACCTTGAATTGTTCTTACCGGAGCCACGAGTCCATTCGCCGAACTGGCGAATACCGATATCCTCGGATTGCCATTTCAATTGGGAACCAGGATCTCTTTTCTCTTTGGGTCATAGGCGATGTCCGACGGCCCGCCCAATCCTGTTGTAGGGCTCCCTTTCGGCGCGCTGCGGACGACCCGGAGCGGCGCCACATTCCCTTCTGCGGTGCGCGGATAAACCGTGGCAGAGTGATCTTCCCAGTTGGTAACCCAGATTTCGTTCCTGTTTGTGTCAATGAACAGATTGGTTGGATTGGCAAGCCCGGTGGCCGGCCCTTTGATCACGCGCACGGGAGCTGCATCGCCGTCAGCTTTCCGGTCAAAGAACAAAATCGAATTATCCGAAGAGTTAGCGACTGCAATTTGTCCGCTGACTGTGTCGAAGTGAATACCAGCCGGCCAATTAAGTCGTGTCTTTGGACCCTGAATGGTACGCAGGGGCGCCGTATCCCCCGAGGCCGTCCTTGAGTGAACCGTTATCGAGGCCGGCAGAAACTTTCCGGTGGACGCAACCAGAGGCAGCACCGGGCCTTTCGGTCCGCCAGGCTTTTCTGCCCGCCTGCCGCGCCCTGCATAGCCCTCCCCGGTCTCGGTCTGTCTCCAGTGGCCATGATTGGCCACATAGATCTCATCATTTTCACTATTGACGTAAACTCCTTCAGGGCTTGCGATCCCAGTCTTGGGCCCCTGAATATAGCGCAGCTCATTGTCATCCCCCGTCGCCTTCCTGCTGTATGCTGCGACCTTGTTGTAATGATGCGTGGTAATGTAGATTTCATCGTTTTTGCGATCTAAGAAGACTCCCCACGCTCCATGATCTGTAGTCAGCTCCCTCGATGGAGCCAAATTGCCTTTGGCAGACAGTGGGAAAACGAGCATGTTATCCCCGATGTCTTTGTTGACCGTAAAGACCTCCTGGAACTCCGGAGAGATCGTCACTGAACAGACCCTGTCTACCAGTGTTTCCGGTCCCCTGATTTCTCGCCGCGGCTCCATGACCTTGTCAGTATTCTGGATCTGACTGGCATAGGTTACGATCGCAGCGCGGTTTTCATCGGCCATGACGACTTCATCTGACTCAGGATCCATCGTGACGC
The DNA here is from genome assembly GCA_016199665.1 of Acidobacteriota bacterium. Taxonomy (GTDB): domain Bacteria; phylum Acidobacteriota; class UBA6911; order JACQSX01; family JACQSX01; genus JACQSX01. The sequence goes on from JACQGG010000068.1 coordinate 18,216, forward strand.
CGCTAAATACCGGGAAAGGGTCTCCGATGACGCGAAGGGGCGCCTTGAGCTCTACGATGCGTGGACGGCTCTCCCCCGGTTTGGTTGTCTGGCCCGGCTTCGTCGCTTGGCCCGCACGCATCAAAACGCTCATCATCAGCACTCCTGCCAATGCTGCAAATAGGATCAGGCGGAGATTCTTCATGATCGTTCCTCCCTTAATAGTTCCGGTTTTTCCCTTCGCTCTCTATAATCAGCGGTTTGACTCAGCATCTCCCCCTTGCTTCGCTCTTGTCAATTGTTTTCTTTCCATCAAATCTTCCCATTAGCTATCACGCTCTTCCCTCTTGCGCTTTCTTTCATATCTAATGGGGCTGCCTTCCGGGGATATGCACACTTCCCCACTCTGGATTTCGGGCAGCGCCCGATAGGAGATGAGGCGCCCAAGTGGGGTCGGCAGTTCGATTGACGAGATGGCCACCGGCTCACGACCGCGCGCGTCACCCACCCGGAGAAACAGCGCGATCATCGCCAAGAACAGCGCCGTGGAACCCATAAGGAAACGCAAGCGAACTCTTCTATTCATTTTGCCTCCTCTCAGTTTCTAGACACTGTTTTCCCATCACTCCGCGTTCTCTTTTTCCCAAGGTACTGGCTTTGCCAGCGAGGTCAGCCGAACAGCGTTAAACAGGCCGGGACCAAAACGGACTGCTGTAACCACAAGGGATTGGGTCGGAAGCGGCGACAAAGCTGCAATTTGCAAGCTTCCCTCGAAAATATCCGGAAGGTTTGGCAACAGGTCGCCCAAAGAACTGCTGACTTGTTGGCCCGGCGCCAGAATTCTTGCCGCTCTCAAGGACCGGATCGATCTACCGCTGGAATCAGCAAGGCTGAAAACAGCGGTGGCCCTCTGATCCGACACGTTGACGGCAGCCACTCCCACGTCAATTCCTCTAGAGCGATCGCGGGATACCGGAACGCGGAAGAGATAGGCAGGGGGCGCCGATGGGGCGACTGACAACGACGGCAGGCCAGGAATCGAATAGGTGGCGTTTGCAAATACAGGATCGGCGGAGGAGATGCGAGCATACCCGGACCGCAGTATCCCTTGGCTGCTGGTACTTGTCGCCGCTGTGCCGGAAGGCTGAATTACAAAAGGTATCACGGCGTTGGTGACGACCCCCTCCAAGGGCCTGCCGTCGGATCCAAAGAAAGAGACAGTCGCGCTGACCGATTTTGTGGTTGATGGATTGGTCAAAAAGACCCCAGTTGACAAGCCGCCTCCACCGCCGACTTGAGCAAAATAGAAAGTGTCGCGGGTGAGGATCTCGGAGATTTTGGCCACGAACACGTCGTTCGGACCGCCACCGTGGGTCGGTTGCAAGGGATCGACGGTCGGGTAGTCGACCGATGTGGTCTGGCCCGCCACGTAGACGTTGCCGGCAGGGTCCACGGCAAGGGAAACGATCTCTTCCTGGCCGCTGCCGCCGAGGTAAGTAGAGTAGCCCAGCGCGGAGCCGTCGCTATTCAGCTTTGCTACCCAGCCGTCTTGCCCGCCGCCGTATTTCTCCTGCAAGGGGTTGACGGTCGGGAAATTGGTCGAACTGGTGAATCCCGCCACGTAGACATTGCCGGCAGCGTCCAGGGCAACTCCTTCGCCCGCGTCCCGGTCGTCGCCGCCGAGGAAGGTCGAATTGACCAGCGCCGAGCCCGCGGCGTTGAGC
>JACQGG010000069.1 GCA_016199665.1 Acidobacteriota bacterium
ATCAGCGACGATCCTGCTTATGCTCTGGCCTATGTGGGGCTGGCTGACAGCTACTTCGAATTGGGCCGGCTCGAAATTCGAGCCCCTGGAGAGTTGACCCCCAAAGCGCGAGAGGCGGCCCGGAAAGCGCTGAACCTGGATGCGACTCTGGCAGAAGCGCATGCGTCGCTGGCCCGCATTAAAGTACACTACGACTGGGACTGGGCAGGAGCGGACGCGGCGTTTCGTCGGGCTCTTGAGCTAAATCCGAACTACTCTCTGGCGCATCAGTGGTATTCCCAGTACTTGACAGCCATGGGCCGCATGACGGAGGCCCTGACGGAAGGCCAGGAGGCTCTGGAGTTGGACCCGCTGAATTTGCGAATTATGGCCTACCTGGGCTGGCACTATCTTTATGCGCGCCAGTACGATCAGGCAATCGATCGCTTGCGCAAGACACTCGAGATGGATCCCGCCAGAGCTTTTGCCAATTCCTACATTGGTCTTGCCTACCTCCAGAAAGGCATGCGTTCTGAGGCCACGTCGGCATTAGTTCGAGCGGTCGATCTGTTCAAACGCAGCCCGCGCAGTGAGGCGGAGCTTGGCGCCGCCTTTGCGCTGCTAGGACAGACCCGGCGGGCCCGTCGCATGCTTTACCAGCTGCACGAAGTTTCCAGGGAAAGGTATGTCTCCCCTTATTCGATGGCGACGATTTATGCCGGTCTGAATGAAAGAGATGAAGCGTTTCAGTGGCTGGAACGAGCCTTCCGGGATCGTGCCGTCAGATTAGTGTATCTCAAGGTGGATCCGATGTGGGACAAGCTGCGGTCGGACGCTCGATTTGACAGTTTGCTGCGCCGCCTGAAACTCATCCACTGAAAACCAGGGACGCCCGCCTCATTCCCCAGTTTTTCACACCCGTCGACGCTCAAACCATCGGTGTCAGCAACACCTAGAAACGATCTTGTATCGGCCGGGCTCAAAAGCAGTTTGACAGGGCCGGGAAAGCTGTCCAGCTTGTAGAGACGCACTATGGCGCGTCTCTAGCCGTATCAACTCACCTGTTACAGGAAATTCCTGGACCTGTTCCGACTTTAATACCGGACGTTTTCTCTCTTGAGCTCCGCCAGGGCCTGTTCGAGGAGTTTCAGGTTCACGACCGCCTCCAGGCGCAGATCCTGGGCCGCCCGGCCGCTCTCTTTCTCTTCATCCAGCATCGACTGCAGCCCCTTGAGCGAGATCATCGCGTCGGGAAGCAAGGGGGTGTCCTGGTAATGTTCTCCCAGGTCGTCCTTGGCCCAGGAGGCCACGCGTGTCCAGACAGGCTTGAGAAAATCCTCGTTTTCCCGCCAGTCGTTGATGAGGCGGTAGGAGCGAACCATGGCTTTGAGGAAATTCTTGACCGTCTCGGGATGGTTCTCCACCAGATCTGCAGCGGCAACGATGACTCTCTCGGGCCTGCCTTCCGGATACATTTTCTTATAGTCCATCACGATGTTGTAGCCTTCCCGCACCAGCCCTGGGGTCTCCTCTTCGCTGACAAATCCGATGTCAATCCTGCCTTCGCGGAGCGCTTTAGCGTTTGCGTTGTTGCGGCTCAGACCCAACACCCACGTGATGTCGCGATCAGGATCGATGCCGGAACGGCGCAGCCAATAGGTCAGCGTGATGGTGTTTTCCGCGTCCCGAACCGTTGTGCCGATCCGTTTGCCGCGAAAATCAGCGAGCGACTGGATCGTCTTTACAGCGACAATCTTCGCCGTGTCGTTCCCGCCCTGGAGCCAACCCCCCAAAGCATAGAGCCGCCCCCGCCTCCGGTCATGGGTGAAAACCACCCGAGTTCGCGCATCGGCCATGATGTTGATGCCCTCTGCCTGCATCTGGGAGAGGAGATCGTTTCCATCGGCGGTATCCTTTTTCAGTTCGCGAGGCAGAATCTTGACCGGGAGATTTCCAAAGAGACCCTTCTCTTGCGCCACGACGGGCGCCAGAATGTGATAGGCATGGTAATGGCTGCGAGCCACCGTCAATCCGGGGGCTGTTTCCGCCGGCTTTGCCTTGCCGGGCTCCTGCGCGCCGTGAATCCAGGCGACAGACGAACCGATAGACAACCCAAGAAGGAAGAGTAACAGGACAATTTGTTTTCTCATGGTCGACTCCTGAAATAATGTTTCATCCGGTCCGATCTGGTCTCGCTTCAGATGCGGCGAAAGTTCTCCATCCGGGGTCATGCCCTGCCCCCGGCCCATCTACCCTATCGCTCCCCTGCCGGCAGCAAGATCCGGGGAGAGTTCCCATCCATCGCTCTCCGGCTCGATTCACCCTACGCAAGATTTCGAGAAAGTAAAGCGAAAAATGTTGCTGAAATCCTGCTGCGGTGGGTGATAATGTTACCGTCCCTGATGGCTTCGCAGCCAAGTCAGATTCAGTTCGGGTTGAAATCCACCTTTTGAGAATGAGCTGCAAAGAGTTTAACGCCTTTGGAAGACGATGCGGTACTATGGAGTGACATGTTTGTTTTGGGTAACCAGGAAGTGTCGGGCTGAATTCAGGAGGTTTCATCAATGAGAGCACAGCTGACGCAGGTTGTTTTCCTTATCCTTATGTGTCTTGCCGGAGGAATACTTTGGGCCCAGGAGCAGGAGATCATAGTTCCCTCCGCTGCCCCGCCTCAGGAGACCGTCCGCGGCGCGGCCGTGTACGAGATGACGAAGGTGGCGAACTGGAAACTGAACATCCAGAAAGTCTCGATTCCGGCTCACCATAACGCGGAGAAGAAAAAGGCGGGATGGAAAGGAGTCTACTTGGGCCAAACGCGGCCTTTTCTTTACGTGCTGCTGGAAGAAATTCCCGCCGGCTCACCTAGTGTGATTGGAGCCGTCCACACGGGCGAAATCACGATCCTCGCGGTCAAGGGAGAGGGGTACACCGAGGTGCGCTCCCCCCAGGGAAAGTTGGACAAGCGGATCAATTGGAGAGCCGGCGATCTCTTTGCGGTTCCCTATGGTTCCTGGGTCGGTCACGCCAATCTCTCACCGGAAGGGTGCCGCTTGCTGACCATTCGGGTCAGTACGATTGCGTTCTCCGAAGAAATGGAGAATCCGTTCATGGCGGGCAAGTTGCTGGCGGTTCCGCCCGATGACGGGGCAGAGGCCAAGGATAATGTCGTAACCATGGACCCGACTGAGGTCCAGCGCGTGAAGAAGGGAATAGCGCCTCCCCCCCACATGAGAACCGAGCGGCGGGGGTGGGAGGGTTTCAAGCCCCTTTTCTATGTGGGCACTCCGGGAGACATTGTCAATCTCAGAGACGACGAGGCGCCCCTCTTTCATCTGGCAAAGCGCGCTGCGGATGGCTGGAGGGCCTTCCATGTCGATCCCGGTCTGAAACTGGTCCGCTATCTCCTGCACGAGATTCCTCCGAATTCAAAGGAAATCGGGCACAAGCATGGCGGGGGTCTGCTCTTTTACGTCCTCAAGGGGAAAGGCTACATGGCCTACCGGGCGGAGGACACCGATGTCGGGCCGCTCCAGCGCGTGGATTGGGAAGAGGGAGACCTCTACCTGATGCCGTGGCTGACCAAGACCGGGACCTGGCATAGCCGGAGAAATCCGTTCACAGAGGTAGCCCGCAATGTGGCCTTCGACATTACCATGGACGATGAAGTCCTGGATCCCACCAGCGGAACGAGAATGCGTTATTTGAACGAGCGTTCCGACCGGGACAAGGAATTCAAGCCGGTCTTCTAGGAAGCGGCAGGGGAGGGCCAGTTCCAAGTCTGCGATTCCGGCGCTATGTTCACATCCATCTGCAACTGCGGCGGGGCGAGTCCAGAGTGAAGGCCGGGAGAAGCGGACCCGGCCTCACCCTTGCCACATTTTCAGCATTTCAGCGCTGAACTTTGCAGGCGAGCGGGGTATTTGACGCCTGTCGGCCCGGGACAGGGCCATGGCGCCGAATGTTTGCCTAAGTCGACGGGCGGCAAAAAGATTCTGAGGCAGCAGCCTTTGCAGGTAGGGGAGGGACTAACGAGGATGCGCAAATCCGTCTTAATCGGGCTACTGTTGTATCCCACTTTCTTCTTTCATTCCACGATCCTTGCAGCCAGCGTGTCCGGTTTCAGCTCTGCCAGGCTGGCGTCGACGTATCAAAAGCTGCGTCAAGTCCAACTGGATCCCAATCAGACCGCGAAGGTGGAGAACCTCACTTTTACCAGGGACGCGGCGACTTTCACCTTCAGCAAAGGACAGTTTTATTTTTTTCAACCTGTTGCCGGCTGGGTCACGGGCGCAGTTTTCGTAGGGGAAGGGCTTTTCACCCTGAGGCCACCCACCTTGCTTGAAGAAAAGCAGCTGACCCGTTTCACCGGCAGGCCCGAGTTGAGCGAACGTTTTGAGCAACTCTATCTCCGTTTTACCGATGATACTTTTCGTCAGCTTCGCGACTTGCTTGCCATCAGGCCGGGCGCAATCACCCCACAAGCCGTCGACGTCTTTAACGACTACACCCGAAGAAGCAGGGATGAGTTCCGAGAGAACATTGAGGCCAGGATATTATCGGACATGACCTTCCCCAAACAGGGCTGCTTTCTGGCGGAGATTCGAGGTCAGAGGTATGAAAATCTGCGTTTTCTGATCGATCCCACTCTGGTTGAGGAAGTCCGGTTGTTTTCTTACTGGCCGGGGTCTTTTGACTGGTGGAACTCCTTCCACCTCAGGGGCGAATATGGAACTGGGAGGTCGCCCCAGCACATAGCAGAAGACAAACGCCTGGTGGATGCGGCCAATATCTTTCTGGATGTTAAGATCGACGAGAAGCGCAAGATCACCGCCGACGCCGACCTCGAATTCATCGCTCTGGTCGACGGTCCCCGCGTGCTGCACCTGAATCTCGCCCACACCTTGCGGGTCAGTAAGGTCGTCGATGCCGCCGGGCAGGAACTGCGGTTTATTCAGGAGGCACAGGAACGGGATGCGGACTTCTGGTTCATTCTGCCCAAACGGCTTTCCAGAGGTGCGATCTACAAAGTTACGGTGAGCTACTCCGGTGATCAGGTCATACATAATGGCGGTCGAGGAACTTTTTTCGTTGATCAGAGCACCAACTGGTATCCCAACTTCGGTAATGCCGAAGATCGAACCCGGTACAGGCTGAAGTTCCAGGTGCCCAAGCAAGAAGTGCTGATTGCGACGGGAAATTTGGTGAATAGAACAACGGACGGGAACCTGGCTTTTTCAGAATGGGAAACGCAGATGCCCTACAGCGCGGTGGCGTTCAACTACGGGCAATATCAAAAGAATACTCAGCGAGAGGGCGACCTGGAAGTTAATGTTTTTGTCAATCTCGGCCTGCAGGAGGACCTGAAGAACATTGACGCTGTCCTAAAGAAACGGGAAGCTGCCGGAGGTTCCCAGGCGCCCGCGAGTTTGAGCGATTCGTTGCTCTCGCAGAACCCGGCCCTCGCCGCCATCGATTCGATCAAGATCTTCACGCAGTATTTTGGCCCCATACCCTTCGATACTCTTTCTATCACACAGCAGCCGGCCGTTTTCAGCGGACAAAGCTCGCCCACGCTGATCTACCTGCCCTTTCCCGCTTTTCTCGACGCGACTCAGCGGCGCCTCCTGTTTCATCTTCGGAGGGTTATGGCCCGGCGTGCCGGGGAGCTGGAGCGTTTCTTTCACGAAGTGGGATCGCACGAGATTGCTCACCAGTGGTGGGGACACCTGGTGGGTTGGAAGACTTACCACGATCACTGGCTTTCTGAAGGCTTTGCTCAGTTTTCAGCCGGCTTATACCTGCAGCGGGCCGAAGGGCAGGAAAGGTTCTTGCGCTTCCTTAAGTCGGAACGGGAAAAAATTGTGAAACGCCTGCCCAACGGGCAGAAAGCGACCGAGGTCGGACCGCTCTGGCTGGACATCAGGCTGGAGTCAAGAAGGACTCCAGGAGCGCGCTCCCTGGTCTATGCCAAGGGGGGTTATGTCCTGCACATGCTGCGAATGATGCTGTATGACTTTCATGCCGGCAGTGACGAACGCTTCATTAGAATGATGAAGGATTTTGTCGGGGCGTATTACAACAAGAGTGCCTCCACTGCCGATTTTCAGAAAATCGTTGAGAGGCATCTGGGAATGAAGATGGACTGGTTTTTTGATGAATGGGTGTATGGCACCGAGGTCCCCACATTCGGCTTTAGCTATACGATCCTGCCCGCTCCCGACCGACAGTTCAAAGTCAGGGGAGAGGTGAAAGCGAAAAACGTCTCAGAGTCTTTTCGGATGCCGGTTCCGGTCCTGCTGAAGGCAGGGGATCGGCTGGCGCCGGAGCGAATCCTCGCGAAAGGTTCTTCGACTCCCTTTGAACTGACCGTCTCTTTTAAACCAGACACTGTGGAATTTAATCCGATGGATGCCGTTCTGTCTGAAGCTGCGGAGTGAGCTTCCGAAGCGCAAAGCCGTCAGGAAACAGGCACTGACTGTCTGGCCATTTTGCGCACTTCGCGACCCTTCCAGATTTCGTAAATGGCCGGATAAACCAGCAACTCAAGGGCGAAGGAAGTGAAAATGCCGCCGATCATGGGGGCGGCGATCCGGCGCATCACGTCGGAACCGGCGCCAGCAGACCACATGATGGGCGCCAGTCCCATGAACATCACTCCAACGGTCATCACCTTGGGCCGTAGACGCTTGACTGCGCCGAACTCAATGGCCTCCTTAAGGTCTTTCATTGACCGCATCCTGCCTTGGGCGACGCGTTCCTTGTAGGCCAGATCCAGGTAGAGAAGCATGAAGACTGCAGTTTCGGCGTCCACGCCGAGCAGGGCGATTAATCCGACCCAGACAGCGATGCTCAGGTTGTAGTTGAGGAGGTAAAGCAGCCAGATGGCGCCTATGGCCGAAAAAGGCACAGCCAGGAGAATGATCAGCGTCTTGATGACCGAATGGGTGTTGAAGTAGAGAAGAATGAAGATGACCAGCAACGTCATGGGAATGACGTATGCAAGCCGCTGCTTGGCGCGCTCGGCATATTCGAACTGGCCGCTCCAGACAATCTGGTAACCCGGCGGCACCTGGATGCTCCCGGCAACGGCCCTCTTCGCCTCTTCCACGTAGCCGCCCATATCCCGTCCGGCAACGTCGACATAAAGGAATCCGGCGAGGAATCCTTCCTCATTCTTGATCATAGAGGGCCCGGTACGAATGGTGAGCTTGGCAAGCTGCGCCAGCGGCACCTGGACGCCGTTTGGCGCCGGAACAAGCAGGCGAGCCAGTTGAGCCGCGTTTTCCCGAAAATCGCGGGCGTAACGGACGTTGACGGGATAGCGCTCCCGCCCCTCGATGGTCGTTGTGATATTCTTGCCGCCGATAGCGGATTCGATGATCTCATTTACATCGCCCACCGTGAGACCGTACCGGGCCGCTTCCCACTGGTCGACTTCAAAATCCAGGTAGTTGCCTCCGGTGACCCGCTCAAAAAAAGCGCTTCGCGTTCCGGGAACCTGCTGCAATACTTCTTCCAGCGTGAGCCCAATGGCCTGGATGGTCTCCAGGCTGGGACCGAGCACCTTGACGCCGACCGGCGTTCGCACCCCCGTGGTGATCATGTCAATTCGTGTGCGAATGGGGAAGAGCCAGGCATTGGGAAAGGCGGGTATTTGGACCGCCTTGTCCATTTCTGCAATCAGCTCCTCCCAGCTCATCGGCCGTTGTTCGGGCCAGATTCTCCTTAAGTATTTCTTCAACGCCTCCGGCACCCGGCTCGAGTACCAGCGATCCTGGCGCACCTTGCGCCATTGGCTTTCCGGCTTCAGCACCACGGTTGTTTCGACCATGCTGAGCGGCGCCGGATCTGTGGCAGTTTCCGACTTGCCGATCTTCCCGAAAACACTTTGCACTTCGGGAAACTGTTTGATCAACGCGTCCTGAATCCGGAGATATTTGCCCGCTTCGGTAATGGAAATTCCTGGCAAGGTGATGGGCATATAAAGGATCGTGCCTTCGTTGAGTGGAGGCATGAATTCAGAGCCGAGCTTTTGGTAGACGGGAATGGTTGCGAGCACCATCAGCGTCGCCATCGCGATGACAAACCACTTGTGCTCAAGAACGAACCGCACCACCGGATGGTAAATCCGCATCAGGAGGCGGCTGATCGGGTGATTTTCCTCGCGGTGAATTTTTCCCACCAGGATCGCGTTCACCGCACGGGCCAGCCAGCGGGGCCGAAAGCGAAATTCGTCGGTCCGCATGAAAAGAAGCCTCAACGCCGGATCCAGGGTGATGGCCAGAACCGCCGCGATGGCCATGGAAAAGTTCTTGGTGAAAGCCAGCGGCTTGAACAGCCGTCCCTCCTGCGCCTGGAGGGCAAAAATCGGGATGAAGGCAACGGCGATGACCAGCAGCGAGAAGAAGCTGGGGCCCCCCACTTCCTTGACGGCATCCACGATGACTCGCGTGGCGCTCCCTTTCCCGCCGCCCGCTTTCCAC
>JACQGG010000070.1 GCA_016199665.1 Acidobacteriota bacterium
ACCCGGTCCAGGTGCGTGCAGAGCGGCTGTCGTACAGCCTCCGGCAACATTGTCAGGCGATCCTTGAAACCCTTTCCGTCGCGGACGAGAATCTGTCCCGCACCGAAGTCAACGTCCTGGACACGCAGGCGCAGGCACTCCATAACCCGCAAGCCTGCCCCATACATCAGGGTGCTGCACATGAGCCACTTGTCACCGGTCAACCGCGCCAGCAATGCCCGCACTTCCGGCCGCATCAGGACCACAGGCAACCGACGAGACTTGCGTGCGCGGATCACTGCTCCAAGATTGCCGAAGGGCTTGTCTAGGACGTAACGGTACAGAAAGAGAAGCGCGCTGAGGGCCTGGTTTTGGGTTGAGGAGCTGATTCTCTCGTTCATCGCCAAATGGGTTAGAAAGGCATTAACTTCGTCCTCGGCCAGTTCTTTGGGGTGTCGCAAGTTGTGAAACCGGAGTTGCGCCTGCTGACCCGGCCTCGGCCGGGCCACCACCGCCCACCTACTGAACGAGCAAAGTCACGTTTTTGCGAAAACAATTCTGCGGCGAGGCGGTACTGGAGCGTGCGGCACTTAGGGACCCTCGCAGCGGGCGCGGCAACGCGACGAGGAAAAAGTGCGGCTATGGTTGAACCATAGATGGCCGGCAGTAAGAAAAACGCTCGCCGCCGGAAAGCCTGGATCTTCTTCCAACACGAAAGCGGTGTCTCAGAACGTCCGTCGGTCCGCCGGAACTTGGGCCCCGAAAGGGGAAACGCCCGTCCTGATTCATTCCTTCAACTGGAAGAAATTGTCGATTTGTGCGGCGATCGGCTATCGATGGGATGGACGCTGTAGCCGCGTGTTCTTTCAGACTCGGCCTGGAAGTTACGATTCCGATAGTCTGGTGGGCTTCCTCAAAGATCTCCGCCGCGAAATGCGGGGCAGACAAAGTTTTCAGCGCCTTGTCGCACTTGTTCTTACCCGTAATGCTTCGGGGCTCACAAATTGTCCGACCCGTTAATAGCCGGCTCGACCTTAGAACTGCAACCGCCTAGAAAAGCACCTTCAAGCCAAACTGGATCTGCCGGGACGTCGTCGCCGTTTTCGTCAAAGCCGCGGCGCTCAGAATCGGCGCGCCGCTGTTGCTGATGGCTCTCACACCGCCCGTGCCTGCCGGCTGTGGAACGGCAAAGTTGGGGCGGTTGAATATATTGAAAAATTCCGCCCGAAACTGGACCCGAAAACTTTCCGAAACTGAAGGGACTAGGATGTTCTTCAGCAATGAGAAGTCGACGGTCGCCATCCCGGGACCGATCAGCGTGTTGCGACCGAGGTCGCCAAAGAAACCCGCGGGCTGAAGTTCAAACGCATTGACATCGAAATATTGATCGGGACCGCCCAGGATGGGGCTATTGCTGAAACCGGCCTTCAGATTGGGACGCTGCGCTTGTCGCTCCCCCGTTCGCGACCGGTCAAACCCCAGTTCGATCGCGAAAGGTGACCCGCTGGCCAGACGCAGGATACTGCTGACCCCCCAGCCGGCCGCCAGCTTTCCCGCCGGCCCCGTCCAACCCTTCCCCCAGGGAAGTTCGTAAACCGTGTTTACCACGAACGAGTGCTGAATGTGGAAATCCGACAACCCCCGAAAGGAACTCCTGTCGTCCGGATCCTGAGGGCGAATGATGCTGCCTCGGAAGGCGTTCGATTGTGCTTCCGTCCCGTCATCAACGCTCCTCGCAAAATTATAGTTGGCCTGCACCTGGAATCCCTCGCTCAGGCGGTGGGTAAGTCCCAACTGAAGCGAATTGTATGCAGAGTTTGCGTCTGTCGAAATCAGGCGTACCGAGCTAAGCGCAGGATTCCGCCGCCGGAGTCCAGTGGGGAAAAATTTTTTCCCATCCCTAATCTGGTAGGGAAAATTAATATTCCAATTCGTCACCCGGGTCAGGTGGACTCCCCGCGAACCAACATAGGCAGCCCTGACAACAAGAGTCTGGGAAATCTGCCGCTCCAGGCCCAAGTTGTACTGCATCATATAGGGGGTCGAGGGGGTGAACACAATGGGCTGACTTTCCAATTCATTCAAGGGTATGTTGGTCAACTCCCCGAATCGCGACCGCGGAAACGGAATCGGCCCGGGAGGCCGCTTTATGGCGGTGTTGAAAAAGGGAGGATTGCGCCGGAAGGATCGCTCCCAGGATCGGGGCAATAGCTGGCCATGGAAGATGCCAAACCCTCCGCGGAGCGCCATCTTGCGATCCCCAAAAATATCCCATGCAAAGCCAACACGAGGCGCAAAGTTTTTCAGCGACGGGTTCTCAAACATCGGCTTGCCGACAGTCAGGTTGGAATCGAAAAGGGACCTCAAGTTGGAGTTTCTGCCGTGAATCTCGTAGGGAACGGTCACAAATTCATAGCGCAACCCCAGGTTCACCGTCAGACGCGGGCTCAGTCGAAGGTCGTCCTGAGCGTAAAACGCAATCAGATTCTGGCGGACTTTGATCTCAGGGTCAAATCCAGGCGCCGGCATTGTCATCTCGGATGCCTGATTTCTGAGGAGGTCTTCGATACTGTCAAAATCCCAGACGCCCCCGATATCTGAACCGCCGGAAAAGTCCGTGTAGAAAAACCGCTTGAACATGCCGCCAAACTTGAACGACTGATTCCCCCGGATGTAGGCCACACTGTCGGAGACATCCATTAACGTCAACTGATTAAACTGATTGACGGTCTGCTGTCCCAAGCTATTTAAGCCTGGTACCCCAATGCTGCCGAAATCGGGAAGTCCTTCGACGGTAAAAGCCGGGGTAACAGCCGTAACCAAAGGGATGTTGCCCAGTTTGGGACGATTGAGGGCAAATATCGCCGTGTTGAGCAGGACAGGAGTAATGACCGTTTTTGCCTCGACCACTGTGTTCTGAGTGCGGGAGGTATCCTGAGAACCCTGCAGAAAGTCGGCGCCCCTTGTCTCACTCGAACCCTTATCAGTCGAGTAACGGCCCATCAGAGAAGTCGATTGCGACAGTTGATGATCGAGCCGGAAGGCCAGATAGTTCTGTTCGATGGGCCGCCTTGAGGAAAGGAGGAATTCCCCGGTTCCATTGGGAAAGATAGTCCCGCCCGGCGTCGGCAGCGGATAGAGGGCCAGGTACGGCCTGATATTCGGATCCACTGCAATGGGAGGCCTCCCGGGAAGGATCCCCTGCCGCGCCGCCGCCGTCAACGTTATTAATGTCTGGGGGACCTCCAACCGTTGTCTCAATCCTTCGTAATTCACCATGAAAAAGGTTCGATCCTTCACAATGGGCCCATCCACCTCCACGCCAAATTGGTTTCGCTTGAAAGGAAGTTTCCCGCCCCGTTCGAAAAAATTCCTCGCGTCCAGGGCGCTGTTGCGGTGAAAAGCGTAGACAGAACCCCGGAATCGGTTGCTTCCTGATTTGCTGACAACACTCATCACCGCTCCCGCATTTCGTCCGTACTCTGCGCTGTAGTTGTTGGTCAAGACCGCGAATTCGCGCACCGACTCGACCCCCATCACAATGCCCGCCACGCTTGCCGGCGTGCTGTCACGGTGGTCGTTCATTTCAGCCCCATCCATCAGAAACTGATTGTAGGAAAAGCGGGCTCCGCTGACTGAAAACTTGCTCCCCATTCCCTGGCTTATATCGGAGTTGGCCTTCCCCACCAGAACCACTCCCGCCTGCAAACCCATCAGATCCTGGAAGCCTCTGCCATTTAACGGGAGATCAACAATCTGCGCCTGGGTCACCAGCCCGCCCAAAGTCCCCGTGCTCGTCTCCACCAGCGGCGCATCCCCGGTTACCAGCACCTTCTCGGAGACTTCACCGACACCCAGCATGAAATCGATCACCGCCTCCCGACCGATGGTCAACTGAATCCCATCGCGAACCCCTGTTTTGAATCCGGACAGTTCCGCCCTCATGGAATAAAGCCCCGGGTCCAGGTTCGCCACCTGATACCGCCCTTGATCATCGGAAATAACGGCTCTCCCGATGTTGGTCTCCGTGTTGGTCACCACGATTGACACTCCGGGCAACACTGCCCGGGTCTCATCGGTGATAACACCGGAAATCGTTCCCGTCGGCCGCTGAGCCACCATAGGCGCCGAGGCAATAACAACCAAAACCGACAAAAAGGCTGCCCTTCGCGCGAAACTTAACATGTTGCCCTCCTGTTAGTTCCTATCCGAATCTCCCTCGCCAGCGGCTGTCTCCATCGATCCGCGGGGTGCGGGCAGACAACGTGCAATTCCAATCCGAGGCAGAAACCCCGCTGCTGCCCCAACTCATTGAATGATCTCGGAGTCGGCGTTCTCGTGTCTCACCGAAACAACTCAGGCAAATGATAGACATGGAAGAGGTCTGGCCGCTTGCCACCTACGATCCAAAGGTCCTGTGTATCCGGGATCAATTCCATAGCTCCATTGGTTTCCAGACCCTTCACAAGAATCCGCGGCGGCGTCTCTTCTCCATTGTCGCCATATTTCCAGACTCTAACAAAACCGGCGCCTCCCCCCTCGTCACCACCGCTCCTGCCGGTGCGCGCGCCGGACGGTACGATAATATTCTTGGTTTTTGGGTCCAGGTCCACGGTATGAACGGTCATCCCTGTTTTGGGACCTCCCAGGATGGCTCTCGGAGCCACGTCTCCCTCATCCGTCCGATTAAAAATCAAAATGTTCTTGGCTCCACGATTTGCAACCGCCAGTAGATCGTTAATGGGATCGACCGCCACGTGTCGAGCTGAATCCAATCCCGTTTTAGGTCCGTGAATGATTCTTTTCGGCGCCACATCACCCCTGGCTTCCCGATCGTACACGAGGATTGCATTGGTCCACTTTTGGACCACGAATACCTCATTATGTTGCGGATCGACTCCCACATTATCCGTATAGCCCAGCATTGTCCTGGGGCCCTGAATGACTCGAATAGGCGCTTCCTCTCCGGTTGCCCCCCCTCTGAAAAACAATAGGGCTTGCGCAAACGGATTGGCCGCTACTATCTCGTCATGCACCGTATCGACCGCAATGATATGCGTGGTCCGAGACAACAGCGTCGCCTGACCTTTAAGGATCCTGACCGGAGCCGCATTGCCATTCGCCGAACTGGCGAATACCGATATCCTCGGACTGCCGTTTCAATTGGGAACCAGGATCTCCTTCCTCTTCGGGTCGTAAGCCAACGACGATGTTCCACCCAGTGCCCCTGCAGGACTCCCTTTTGGCGCGCTTCGGATGGCCCGGATCGGCGCTACATTCCCTTCCGCAGTTCGTGGATAGACCGTGGCAGAATGATCCTCGTAGTTGGTCACCCAGATCTCGTTTCTCTTTGTGTCAATGAACAGGCTCAGTGGATTGGCCAGCCCGGTGGCTGGACCCTTGATGCTGCGTACCGGCGCCACGTCACCCCCTGCTTTCCGGTCAAAGAATAAAATCGTATTATCCCCGGAGTTGGCCACCGCGAGCTGTCCACTGACTGTGTCCAAGTAGAGACCTGCCGGCCAATTGAGCCGCGTTCTTGGACCCTGAATGGTACGCGATGGCGCCGCATCGCCGGAGGCAGTTCTTGCGTAAACGGTGATCGAGGCCGGCAAGAACCTGCCTGTGGACGCAGTCAAAGGCGGGGCCAGGCCTGTCAGGCCTGGCGGCTTCTCGCCCCGCCGGCCGCGCACTGCCCAGCCGTCCCCTGGCTCTGTGTACCTCCAATGGCCGTGGTTTGCCACAAATACCTCATCGTTTTCGCTATCAACATAAACTCCCTGGGGACTCGCCAGTCCTGTCTTGGGCCCCTGAATATGGCGCAGCTCATAGTCATCGCCCTTGGCCAGCCTGCTGAATACGGCAAGCTTGTTGTTATGCTGCGTGGTGATAAACAGTTCGTTATTCTTGCGATCCAAGGAGACTCCCCAGGCTCCGTGATCGACAGTGAGCTCCCTGGACGGAGTCGCATCCCCGTCGGCGCTAAGAGGGAAAACGACCATGTTGTCGCCGGTGTCTTTGTTAACCGCATACATCTCCTGGAATTCTGGAGATATCGCCACCGAACACATCCTGCCTACATCCGGTCCCCTGATTTCCCGCCGCGGCTCCATGACCCGGTCCGTACCCTGAAACTGGCTGCCATAAGTTCGGATGGAAGTGCGGTTTTCATCTGTCACTACTACTTCGTCCGATTCAATGTCCATCGCAATGCCGTTAAATGACGGGTACCGGTCTCCGATTACGCGAATCGGGACCCTGTCACCGGTGCCGATCTGAATAACAAGCGGGCGTTTCTCTTCCGGCTTGGGTGTCTGGCCCGCGCGCATGGAAACGGACATTATCAAGGCCCCTGTTAATGCTATAAATAGGGTCAGCCGCAGATTCTTCATCATCGTCCCTCTCTCAATTATTGAAGTTTGCCTCCCACAGTGACACTTATGCGGTGACACCGCCGACCGGGTCGGATCTTCTTATTTGCCTTTGTTAATTCTTATATTACTTTCCTCAAAGGATCTTCCTCTTTCCCACTTTTGTCAACTCTTTAATTATCTCCGCATCGCGTGCGACCAAGGTCCACGACCCGGAAAGGGCGAAGGGAGATTAGCAGGGGCAAGCGCGTAGGGCGCGCCGCCCCTGGTCGCGGAGAGATTCCTTGAAATATTGGAATTAGAGCGCCCTGGAGGGGCGCAGGAGGGGGGAGGTCCGGCCCGGCGCCCCTTCAGGGCGCCCCGCCCAGCCGATGAAGGCGTTCTCCAGGGGCTGCGCGCGGCGCGCTTGCCCCTGCTAACCTCCGCCGCCCTTCCAGGGCACCGCCGCTTTGGTTCCGGCTACTCCGCGCGAAGGCTCTGCGGTGACGGTCAAAGTCATTTTGCATCGGAAACCGGCTAGTTCTTACTGCAGGACAATCAGGGAAAGATCCCCCACTTGGCGGAACAGGAGGGAGATTTCGCGAAGCAGGCAAAGGCGGTTGCGGCGGAGCTTGGGGTCTTGCGCCATCACCAGCACCTTGTCAAAGAAGCGGTCCAATTGCGGTCTCATTCCGGCCATGATCTTCAGCGCATCGTAATAATCGCGCCTCTCCATGTTCCGGTGAATAGCCGGCTGCAAACGGGTGAACTGTTGATGTAGCTCCTGCTCTGCCGCTTCCAGCAACAGGGTGTCATCAACCTTGCCATCATCCGGCGCTTGACCCGCCAGAATATTGTTAATGCGTTTGAACGACGTGGTGATCGCTTCAAAGTCCGGTTCCACGCGCATCGCCTGGACTGCTCTGGCGCGGCGGTGCAGATCGGTCAGGTCGTCGTAGCCGGTTTCCAGCACGGCGTTGATAACGTCGTACTGCATGCCCAGTTCGGCAAAAAAATGGCGCACCCGGGCGTTGAAGAAATCAAAGAGGTCGCGGAAAATCTCGTCCTCGCTTCTCTTGATTGAAGCCTTCAACAAGCTCAGGGCCACGGCAAACAATCCGCGCAGCGAGAAGCTCAGACCGCCTTCAACAGCAATCCGAACGATGCCCCGGCACTGGCGGCGCAGCGAGAACGGGTCGCTCGAACCGGTCGGGACAATCCCGATGCCGAACGACCCGCAGAGCGTGTCTAGCTTGTCGGCGATCGAGAGCAGCCGGCCGGTGGGAGAATCCGGGATCGGTCCCTCCTGTGAAATCGGCTGGTAGTGCTGGTAGATAGCTTTCCAGACCGCTTCCGGGTAGCCCTGGTCGCGAGCGTACAGACCCCCGACAACGCCTTGCAGCTCGGTGAACTCCTTGACCATCTCCGTGGTCAAATCGGTCTTGCAAAGGCGCACCGCGGTTTGCAGGTCCTCGGTCTTCTCCAGGCCGGTTTCAGCGGCCAGGTAAAGCGCCAGCTTGTCCAGCCGGCCAAGCTTGTCCTGGTAGCTTCCAAGATTCTGCTGGAAAAGGACCTGAGCCAGGAGCGGCACCCGGTCCGCCAGCGCGCGGCGACCGTCAAACTCACGATAGAAGAGTGCATCCTCAAGCCGGGCCCGCAACACCCTGGAATGTCCTCTTCGAATCCCATCAGGCGCGGTCACGGCGGTGTTCAGCACGGTCAGAAAACAGGGTTGAATTTTTCCTGCGCCGTCCACGACTGCGAAATACTTCTGGTGTTTCCTGAGCACCGTTACCAGGACCTCAGCCGGAAGGTCGAGAAACCTGGCGTCGAAGTCCCCCAGGAGAACGCCGGGGTATTCAACCAGATGAACGACTTCGTCCAGAAGGTCTGCATCGGGAAGGGCGCGCATGCTTCGGGGAGGCGTAGATTCCAGCCCGCGAGCGATGAGGCGGCGCCGTTCCTCCGGATCGATCAACACGTAGTGGCTTGCCAGCTTTTCCCTTAATTCAGCAAAAGAATGCACTTCAATCGTTCGTGGAGCCAGGATCGAATGGCCCGCGGTGCGGCGCCCACTCCGGACTCCGGCCAGATCGAAAGGAACCACTTCGCCGCCCAGCAGCGCCAGCAGATAATGAATCGGGCGGACAAATCGTTCCTGTCCCGGCGTCCAGACCATCGACTTGGGAAACGGAATCGACAACACGAGGCGCGGCAGCAACTCGGCCAGCACCTCTGCGGCGGGCCGGCCTTGTACTTGCTGTCGCAACGCCACATATTCCCCTTTTGGTGTGGAGACAATCTCCACCTGTTCGGGTCGGGCCTGATTTTTGCGCAGAAACCCCTCCAGGGCGCGTGTCGCGCCGCCCGGGTCAAAGGCCACCTTGCGCGAAGGCCCCAGAATGAGGTCGACCCGGTCCGACTGCCGCTCGGCGACTGCGGGGCAATACAAGATAAGACGTCTGGGAGTGCCGAAGGTCCGGATCGCGTCATGCTCCAGCCTCGCGTCACGGAGAGCGTTGGCAAAGTTGTCCTGCAGCCCCGCCATGGCTGCAGGCATCATGAGCGCCGGTATTTCTTCCGTGCCTATTTCCAGAACAAATTCTTTAACCCGATGGGAACCCGGCTGGGGAGATGGCTCCTCCAGCGGCTCCGGCACTTCCGTACGGCGCACTTCCAATATGGCATTCATCAGAGATTCACGGAGAAAGCGGCGGGACCGTCAGGCCACCTGGCTCTGCCCCTTCAGTAACGGAAAACCCAGCGTCTCGCGCGATGCAACGTAGCGGGACGCCACGTCACAAGCCAGGAGGCGCACCCGACTGATCAAACCGAGCCGTTCGGTCACCGAGATGGCGCCTCGAGCATCCAGCAGATTGAAGGTATGCGAGCACTTCAGGCAGTAATCGTATGCAGGCAAGATCCAGCCTTGTGCGAGCAGGTTCCGGCACTCCTTCTCAAATTGTGCGAACTGCTCAAACAAGATCTGCGGATCGGAGGCTTCAAAGTTGAATCTTGAAAACTCATATTCTTCTCTCTGCCGCAGATCACCGTAAGTCAAAGTATCGTTCCACGGCAGCGAATAGACATCCTCCGCCCCGGCGATAAAGGTGGCAATGCGCTCCAACCCGTAGGTGATCTCCGCGGAAATAGGATTCAGGTCCAGACCGCCGGCTTGTTGGAAGTAGGTGAACTGGGTGATTTCCAATCCATCAAGCAACACTTGCCAGCCGATTCCCCACGCCCCCAGCGTTGGAGACTCCCAGTTGTCTTCCTCAAAGCGCAGGTCGTGCTCCCTCAGGGGAATGCCCAGCGCCCGCAGGCTCTCCAGGTACCACTGTTGCGCATCCAGCGGCGACGGCTTCAAGATCACCTGGAGCTGGAAATACCGCTGCATGCGGTTGGGATTCTGTCCATATCGTCCATCGGTTGGCCTGCGGCACGGCTGCACGAAAACGACCGAATACGGTTCCGGCCCCAGGACGCGCAGGAATGTCTCAGGGTGCATCGTTCCAGCCCCCATCTCCAGATCGTAGGGTTGCTGCAACACGCACCCCTTTTGCATCCAAAACTGCTGCAACTGCAAGATGACTTCCTGAAAATTCAGCACTGATTCAATTCCTTCAAGAAGCGGCCTGTTTTTAACGGTTTTTCCAGGTGGTATTGTATCAATTTAGAATTGAGCTTCCCGAGATTTTTCAACGCCTGGCGGCTCCACTGCCCCCACGGAACCGCGCCGATCTTCCTGGAAAAAATCTCCCGTACGAGTTGATGCTGGTCGGCATCAAGACTCAAGCGTCCTGAACCGCCGCAGTCACGGCACAGCGCCTCCTGCCCGCCCCCGTCAATGTAGACAGCGCCGGCGCGCAGGGCGCGACCGCAGCGGCCACACTGCTGCAATGGCGGGAAAACCCCTTCCAGCCGAAGCAGCCACGTTTCCAAGTATCGGGCGCGCATTTCCCATTCCAGGCGAAGGTTCGGATCCAGAACCGCAAGCGTAAGCCGAAACAGCTTTTCATTCACCTCCCCCTCCTGCGTAAATTCACTCAGCAGCTCTGCCACATAAGCGCAGTAATAACTCCCTTCGAGCGTGTTTCGATGCGCCGCGTGACTCTCCAGCAGATCGCAGCTATTGATCACGGCAAGTTCCTGGTTTTCTCTTTCGAAGAAAATGACCCGCAGGTAACTCATCGGCTCCAGCGTGCTCCCAAAGTGGCTTTTCAAAAGGCGTGCGCCCCGCGCGATACCGCGTATCTTGCCGTAGCCTCGGGAAAAAAACACCGCGATGCGGTCCGCCTCGCGAAAGGGGTATGTCCGAAGTGTGATCGCTTCGCTGCTTTTCAGCGCCATGTCCTTAAGAAGCGTGAAAGAACCTCGACGTGGAGAATGCGGAGTTCACCCATTTGCGATTTCCGCGTTTCACCTCGGGCGCGGAAAGGCGCGCCACCGCGTCACGGCTGCCGGGTTTCGGCTGAAGGCTCAGAGAGACGCGGGCGAACCCACTGGAAGAGCCGGGCAAGAGGACCGCTGGCCGCGTAACCGCATGCCAGCACCAGAAGAACGATCTGTGAGTAGAAGTAGATCAGCGCCAGAAGTACCGAAAGCAGGAGAATGTTCAGATGGGATTTCCCCCGGCCCAGGTGGAGTTGCTTGAGGCTGAAGTAGCGAATCCTGCTGATCATGAGGAAGGAAAGCACCAGCACCAGGATTGCCAGCAGGTTAGCCTTCACGGGATCGCTCACCGGAGTCTTGACAAAGTGCACGACCGCGGCGACCATGCCGGCTCCGGCAGGAATCGCCATGCCAATGAACTGCTTTAAACCCGCCGCCTGAGTGTTAAAGCGCGCCAGCCGCATCGTTCCGCAAATCAGGAAAACAAACGCGGTGAAGATTCCATAGTCTCCCAGCGGCGCCAATCCCCAGGCTGCCATGAGGATGGCAGGCGCCAGACCAAAGCTGATGACGTCTGCCAGCGAATCCAACTGCAGTCCAAACTCGCTGGTGGCGTTGGCCATTCGTGCCAACCGTCCATCCAAGCCATCCAGGACTATGGCAATCCCCACGGCCTTGGCTGCTTCGTCATAGTTGCCGTGCATCGTGGAGATGAGGGCAAAGAAACCACAAAAGATGTTTCCAACGGTAAACGCGCTCGGCAGGATAAACACGGAACGCCGCGGCGCTTTTCTCGGCAAACCCAGGCTCAACTGTTTTTGTTCCATCGCGAACCAGCCGACGATCAACCGTTTATCATTCAGTCAGTGAACTTCCCTATGATACTCGCTCCGCCCCGAACGCGGTCTCCTTTTTTTACTTCAAGCCGGACAAGCCCTGGCAGGAAAAGGTCGACTCGGGAGCCAAAGCGGATTAGTCCAATGCGTTGCCCCTTCCTCATCTGGTCTCCCGGCCGGACCCAGCAGACAACGCGCCGGGCAATCAGACCTGCGATCAAAGCCATCCTGACGCTATGCCGCCCCTCGTCCAGATCAATGACCGTCTGCTCATTCTCAACCGACGCCAACTCGTTAAAGGCGGCCCTAAACTTCCCGTTTCGGTGCTCCACCGCCGCAACGCGCCCTTCTACGGGCGCGCGATTGATGTGCACATCGAAGACCGATAGAAAGATGCTCACTTGAATGGGCAGCTTCCCGTTACCAAAGTCAATGCGAACCACCTTGCCGTCTGCCGGGGAGACAATCAAGCCCGGGCTCGAAGGTATCTCCCTCTCAGGGTCCCGAAAAAAGAAGAGGACAAAGATGAAAAAAATCGCAGCCAGCCCCGCAAGCCAGAGCCAGGAAAAATACACAAGCAGCGCCACGGATAACAGCAGTGGGATAAGGAAGCGATAGGCATCCGAGGCGATCCTCATACCGAAGGCGGAGTGCCGAGGGCGGAGTGCCGAAGGCAGAAGGCAGGAAGGGGAAGGCAGGCGAAAATCGGGAAACTCGGAATGTTGGCCAGCAACAGACCCAGATTTTTCAACAGTTTACGCTGTCTCCCTGGCTGTAATTCATTGGGTCGGTTGTGCCCCCCACGGGCAGTGCTTGGCCGCCCGCAGCCCCCAGCGAGCCATTCAAATTCTCGCTTCATTTATCCTCTTATCTTCCGGGCCCCTTCCGCCTTCCCGCTTCTGCCTTCCGCATTCCGCCTCCTGTTCTACGCAATCCGCATTCCCCAATCCGCCATAAACCGTGGTTTTCCACCTTAGACGGTGCCAAACAAAAAAGCCCACCGTTACGCAACGGCGGACATGCGTTTCGTTATAAGCCTGACGATGTCAGCGACCCCGGACGGTCGCCTGCGCGCGAATGATGCGCGCCTGCATTTGATCTTTTAAGGCCAGTTTCTTTTTCTTTAGAACTGTTTCCAGGAGTTTCTCTTCATCTGAGAGAAACGGCTGGTGGGTGAGTTTGTCCAGTTGCTCGTCATACGAATGATGCTGTTCCACCAGCTTGCGGAATTCATCGTCCGTACTGAGCAGGTAGTCCTTGATCTCTACATCCCCCATGTTTGGCCTCCTTTGGCTTGATTCGCATCGCTTTCGGCGACACTTTATCAAATGGAAAATCCGGATTCAACCCGTCGGCCCGTCGAGCGCCAGCTCAATCAATCTGTCCAGGAAGGTAGAAAAACTGTAGCCCGCGACCCGGGCCGACTGGGGCACCAGAGACGTGGCCGTCATGCCTGGAATCGTGTTGATCTCAAGAAAGTACGGCCTGGCGTCCTCTACAATAAAGTCCGAACGGCTGACCCCCCTGCAGCCGAGCTGAACATGGATGCAGGCGGCCTGGGACTGGATCAACTGTGCCAGCGAAGCGGGCAATCTGGCTGGAATGATGTGCTCGGATCCCCCCTCGGCGTACTTGGATTGGTAGTCGTAGAACTTGCCCATGCTGGGAATGATCTCAATCAGCGGGAGCATTTCAGGATCGTCATTTCCCAGGATCGGAGCCGTAATTTCGCTTCCTGAAACAAAAGCCTCGGCGATGGCGTCCTGCCCAAGTTCAAAGATTTGGAGCAGAGCCTCTTCAATTGCCTCCCCCCGACCGTCATCCAGAACAAACGTCGCCACCGAAGAGCCGAGACAGTTTGGCTTGAGCACGGTCTTTTTCCCCAGAGAGGCGATGTCCGCCACAACTCTGGCCCGGTTGCAATCCAGGTCTCTTTTGGTGATCAGCCGATCCTCCGGAACCAGAACCCCCAGCCCTCGGACGAAAGACTTCATGCGAAACTTGTCCATGGCGAGAGCCGAAGCGAGGACGCCGGAGCATGTGTAGGGAATGCCCAGCAAGTCCAGCATCCCCTGGATTGTGCCGTCTTCTCCCAAAGGACCGTGCAGCGCCAGGAACACCAGATCTATATCGCGCTCCAGAGGCGCTACTTCCGGGGAAATTCGCCGGATCAGCCCCGAATCTATTTTCGCCTGGCCTGCGGCTTCAATCTCGCGAATCGTGGGAGAATCGAGCAGCCACCGGCCATCGCGATCAATCTCCATTGGCAAAACTTCATACTTGGTCTTGTCCAGGTGCCGCGCAATCATTTTACCCGTGCTCAAAGAGACTTCACGCTCTGCGGACCGTCCCCCCATGAACAGCGCCACTTTGAGTTTTCCAGCGGTCATGAATTCTTTTACTGCGGGGGATCGTTTATGGCGTGCGTGGATGTCTTCTGAGAACCAACGTCTGAGTTATTGACGTGGGTTTCCGCCGGAGCGGCGGTGGGTTCCGCGTCAGGTTGCGTTCCGATTTCATATGCCTTAATGATCAACTGAACCAGTTCATGGCGCACCACATCGCGCTGGTCAAAATAGCAGAACGCAAGGCCCGGCACCTGTCTCAACACCCGAATGGCATCGATCAGGCCGGACTGCCGGCCGGAAGGCAAATCCACCTGCGTAATATCACCGGTGATGACCGCCTTGGAGTTGAAGCCGATCCGGGTTAGAAACATCTTCATCTGCTCGGGGCTGGTGTTCTGCGCTTCGTCCAGGATGATGAAAGCGTCCCCCAGAGTTCGTCCCCGCATAAAGGCCAGCGGAGCAATCTCAATAATCTGGCGCTCCATGAATTTGCTCACCTTCTCCGGATCCAGCATGTGATACAGGGCATCATACAGAGGTCTCAAGTAGGGGTTGATTTTCTCCTGCATGTCGCCCGGCAGGAATCCGAGCCGCTCTCCCGCCTCCACCGCGGGCCTGGCCAGCACGATTCTTTCTAC
The DNA here is from genome assembly GCA_016199665.1 of Acidobacteriota bacterium. Lineage (GTDB taxonomy): Bacteria > Acidobacteriota > UBA6911 > JACQSX01 > JACQSX01 > JACQSX01. The sequence goes on from JACQGG010000070.1 coordinate 14,544, forward strand.
CTTCTTGGTTTGCAGGAAAAGCACCGCCATCGCCACGGCAAGATACGTCTTCCCGGTTCCGGCAGGGCCTATCGCAAAAACAATGTCATGCTGTTGAATGGCCTCGATGTACTTTTTCTGGTGGGGACTCTTGGGCGAGATCTGCCTGCCGCCCGCGCCGGAAATCTGGAGTTTGGGAAAAAAATCGTGCAGGGTGAGAGCAGAGTTCTCGGCAATCTGCTTGAACGCAACCCTCAGATCCCCGTTCCGAAACTTCTCGCCTCGGCTTACCAGCTCGGAAAAGTCGGTGAGGATCTGCGTAAGGGCTTCTACGTCGTGAGTTTCTCCTTCGACCAGAAGGTTATCGCCGCGGGCGCTGATCTGGACATCAAACAAGGACTCGAGATAACGAACGTTCTGATCGTTCACGTCGAAGAGCACTTCGGCTCCTCGGTCGGGCAAAACGATTTTCTTCATCTACGAATCCGCCGGTTCCCCTCCTGGAATGCAAACCGCGGTCGCGCGGGCGCCGTCGCCGGTCTGCGCGCTGATTGAGAAACTGACCCCCTGGCAACCAAAACCCATGAATGACCCCGGCTAGAGGTTCGAATGAGGGCTGCCTCGCAGAAGTTTTGCCAGTCGATGCTTGTGCCGGGCGGCGGCGTTCTTGTGCAAGATACCCTTGTAGACCGATTTATCCAGGGCGGAGTACAAGGCGGACAGTTGTTTTTCGGATGCCCCAGCGGCCGCTCCGGCTTTCGCGCCCCGCGCCTCTTTGATCGCGTTCTTCAAGATGCTTCTGTTACGACGGTTGACGGACCGCTGCGCCAGACTGCGCCGTGCGCGCTTGGCTGCCGATTTGATATTAGCCATGGTTTCTCTCTCGACTCCTAAAAGCCTTATTGTAAGGGATCAAGCGGCTTTTCCGCAATCTCATCCGGTAACCAAACCGCAGGCCGGCGCTCATTTAGACGTTCCTCGCAGGCGTGAGCCTTCTGCGCCCCCGGAGCGTTGCGCTATTATCCTGACCAACAGCATTTCCAGCAATTGTTTTTCCGATGCGCCGGTCCCTTTCAAGGTGGAGTCGGTTCGATGCAGTTGTCGCAGGGCGAACTTCAGCTCTCCGATCCCGAATTGCCCCGACTGCGCTGCCAGGCGGCGAACACGGTAGGGATTCATTCCGGCGAGTTTGGAAATCGCCGCTTCCGATCGGCCCGAGAGTTCCTTCACTACAAGCAATGCGGCGAAATGGCTGTAAATGCTTTTCAGCAGCACAAGCGGAACTGCACCTCCTTCCAACATGCGATGCAATGACAACAGCAGCTTTTTCCGGTTGCGCCTTGCCATTTGGTTCACCAGCTCCCAGATGTCGATGGTTCGCACCCGGTTGGAAAGAGAGGCAACGTCATGCAGGGAAATAGTCTTCTCCTGGAGTTTGCAGAGCTTCAGTTTCTCGACCTCCTGCGACACAGACAGCATTTGGGTCCCCGTCTGATCCAACAGTTCCTCCACCACTCCGGGATCCAGCCGATAGCCCTCTTTGCGGAATGATTTTTCCACGATCAGGCGGGCCTCCGACAAACTCGGTTCAGAGGCCGAGATGACGGTTGCGCTGCTTCCGATCCTTTTTACTCTGCTCTCGTGGAGTTTGTCAGCCATAAGCAGCAGCGTCGTGCGGGAACTGGGATTTTCCAGATAAGCATATAGCGCCTCCCACCCTTCATCAGTCAACGCGGAAATCTCCTCCAGCATCACCACCCGCCGTGTGGACATCATCGGCAGGGTCCGGGCCGTGTCCAGGCACAAATCCACTTGTGTGTTTTCAAAACGGGCGACATTGAACTGGCGCAGGTCCGGGTCGACGCAATGGATGAACGCGTCAATGGCGCGCTCTCTCAGGTAAAGATCCGGGCCGAGGAGCAGATACACGGGCAGGACCTGCTCTTGGAGTTCCCTGGAAACCCGCAAGGCCTGAATCGAATGATAGGTCACCGGAGTCAACTGTGAATCGCTGGACTTTTCACGATGGACTGAAAATGTGGCCGGGAGGCGGAAGGCAGAAGGCAGCGGTAACCCACAGTGTGCTGCGGTTCTTCCAGGAAGAAACGGGTGGTTACGAAGTCGTGATTTCTCAGCAGGTTGCAACGGGAGTTTCTTAGATGAAGGCGGGAGGCGGAAGGCAGGTTCCCAGCCCATTCCCAATTCCGCACCCTCCAACCCCGCTCCCATCCTGAGGCTGACCAGGCCGACGGCCTGCGGCTGGCGGCTGACCGCTTTTCACACAGTAGCTGAGGACATCCCGGCATCATACCTAGTTCTCTGCCAGCACCGTCGCCGCCACACTCTGGGCAAAATCGCGCGCCATCCGTTCCAGCGCCGGATTGATCTCGGAAAAAAATTGCTCTACGTCATTGTTGATCACGTACTGCTCGCGAAAGACATAGTTGTCGTTGCGGAACAAGATCCGGTTGGTTTTCAAATCGACCATGCTGACGTGGGCATTCAGAGTAACCAGAAACGTGGTTCCAAAAGACTCAGTTCCAATTATAACAGGCGCTGCGGAGACGCTCACCACTTCGCCTCGAACCGCCGCGTCGGCGCCCGACTCGGTGGAGGTCACTCGATAACGGCTGCGCCGCGAGAACTCCTCGATCAGCGCCCGCGTGAGCCGCTGCTCAACCTGAAATACCGACGTCGAGTTCTTCAGAGTGGGGACTGCGAGTGTTCGCAGCGCTTGGCTGGCCGGGACGGGGCTGTTCACATGGTAGCCGCATCCGCTGGGCGCCGCCACCAGAAGCAGCATGGCTGAGATGCTCAACACTAGTCGAAGCGGAAGGCCGAAAGCGGATGGCGGAAGGCGGAAGGCGGA
>JACQGG010000064.1 GCA_016199665.1 Acidobacteriota bacterium
GAACCGCGCTTGGACGGAAATTGGGAGAACTTTTCCGCCGGCCCCTGCCGGGGCCGGGTTGCATTACGGGGAATCGTCTTCCAGGGGCTCGCGCAGAAAGCGCGCTCGCCCCTGGCTACATTCCTGCCGGCCCTGCCGGGCCGGCTTCAGCCCCGCCAGATCGATCGCTATATTGAGACAAACTCCACACAGGGGAATGCCCTGCCGGGCAAGCTTCAGCCACGGCAACTCGGATGGCCCTGTCTGAGCCAGTTTGAGTGGGCCTGCCGGTGTCGCGAACGCATCAAGGTTCCACAACCCGACAATGCTGCTATCGTCTTGCGCCGCTCGCTGCATCGACGAAGCCAGACTCACGAATCCCTGTCAAAGGATCGGCGTGAAGAGGGTCTTCGGGCCTTGCCGCCGCATGCGGAACGGGAGACGGTCGTCGTCAAGTGAAGCGGAGCAGTCTGCTGCTGCACTTGCGCAAGTACGGGTCACCTTGAGTCTACCCAGTTCCCTTGCCGTCACCTCATTTCGATCCTCTTTCACTTTGTTCCGCTTCCAAATATGGATGGGGAGTTGTACTCAAAAGAGGAATTTTCTAATAGAATTTCAGCCCACTCCCAAGACGCGAAATTGCGGCCTTCCCTGCGTCCGACCGCACCCGCCCGCCCAAAAAAGCGGCGGGCTTGTTTTTAATTTGGGAGACGCGCAGATTTTCCTTAAAAGATCACCCCTTGATCACCCCGATCGGCTTGAATCGGGCAACTTTTCGGCTGATACCGGCCTCTTCCATGACATCGACCACCTGGGACACGTTTTTGTAGGCGTGCGGCATTTCTTCGGCCAGCGTGTGCCGGCCGTAAGACATCACGGTCACACCCTGGTCCTGCATTTCCTGAACCAGGTTCCGCCCGCGGCTTACTTTCTTTGACTGAGTACGGGACATGACCCGGCCGGCGCCGTGGCAGGTGCTTCCGAAAGTCTTTTCCATGGCGGCTGCCGTTCCCATCAGGAGGTATGAGCCGCGGCCCATGTCGCCGGGAATCAGCACCGGCTGCCCCAGATCACGATACGCGGCGGGCACCTCGGGTCGATCCGGGCCGAAAGCTCGAGTGGCGCCCTTGCGGTGCACACAGAGTTGCTCTGTCCTTCCTTCGACAGAGTGGGTTTCCATTTTTGCAATGTTATGGCAGACGTCGTAGACGAGGCGGCACTGAAGCTGGCGCGGTGAAATGCCGAGAGCCTGCAGGAAACTCCGTTCCGCCAGCGCCATCATGACCTGGCGATTGCACCAGGCGAAATTGGCCGCCGCAGCCATCGCGCCCAGATAGGCTCCCCCTTCCTCGGACTGGATGGGAGCGCAGGCCAGTTGCCGGTCGGGCAGCGTGATCTGATACCGGCGCATCGCCTTCTCCATCAGCTCCAGGTAATCTTCGCAGACCTGGTAGCCAAGGCCTCGGGAACCGGAGTGAATGACAAAAGCGATCCCGTCCTGCTGCAGGCCGCATCGCTCGGCGGCTTCCGGCCAGAAGATTTCCTCCACCCGATCTATCTCAAGAAAATGGTTTCCGGAACCGAGAGTGCCGAGCTGTCTGGCCCCCCTCTCGACGGCGACGTCGCTGACGCGGGACGGATCCGACGCGGAAAGCATCCCCTGTTCTTCCATCGTCTCCAGGTCCGGCGCGCTCCCGTAGCCGTTCTCAACGGCCCATCGAGCGCCGTGCTTTAAGACCTGATGCACGTCCTGGCGGGTGAGTTTGGGAATGGCGCCGCCCATTCCCACGCCGCAGGGGATGGCGCCGAAGAGAGCTCCCACCAGGTCGGGGAGCTTCGCTTTCACTTGCGCGAAGGCCAGACCGGTCCGCACCAGGCGGACGCCGCAGTTGATGTCGTAGCCGACTCCGCCTGGCGAAATGACGCCGTCGCCGGCGCGCAGGGCGGCGACGCCCCCAATGGGAAATCCGTAGCCCCAGTGAATGTCGGGCATCGCCAGCGAATACCCGACAATGCCGGGCAGGTGCGCCACATTGGCGACCTGCGTCAGGCACGGATCCTCGCGCAACTGCTGCATCATCGCCGCGCTGGCGTAGATCCGGCCCGGGACGCGCATGTTGCCCTGTCGCTGGATTTCCCAGAGATGGGTGTCGATTTGCTTGAGCTCCATGGAGTTCCTGGCCGTCGGCGGTCGCCTACTCTAGCAGCCGTCGGCTGTCAGCTTTCAGTCGTCAGCTAAGTGCTGATTCCTGATCGCCGACCGCCGACTGCTGATGGCTGACCGCCGACCGCTGATAGGCGACCGCCCCGTTTCACACATCGAACACGACTTCCGCCTGCCAGCCTGAGTCCATCTTAGCAACTTTCAAAGCGTGCAGCGTCACTCCTTTAATCTCGGTGTAGAAGGTGTGGACAGCGGGATCGAACCTGCCTCCCAGGACTCTGGCGGTACAGCCATCAGGCGTGACCTGGACTTGAAATCTGACGGGGAAAAAGGCGCGCAAATTGAACTCCCGCAGCAGGCGCTTCAGCCAGGCGACCAGCCGCTCGTCATCGCTCACCGCCGTCCTGGGCGTGTCGTGTGACATGAAGGCGCCGGGGGGGATCTCGATGTTAAGTTCGCGCAGTTCGGAAGCGGGGAAGTCGGCGCGGCCCATCAGGGAAAACATCCCTTGTGCGGCGTGCTCGAGCAGCTCTGCCTTGCTGCGTCCGAAGACGCGCAGCCCCAAGTCCGCAGTGTGTTCCATCTGCTCGAATTTTTTCATGCAGATGCTGTGTTGGCCTGGAACCAAGGTCTCGAGCGTTCTGGCCGGGCCGCCGGTGTTGCACTCCTACCCGCGCTTACCGTTGGAAAAATACCGCTCCACGACGGCAATGAGGATATTCAGGCGCTCGTCGGTGCGCTGCTGGGCTGCCGCCAGCCGCTGGATGCTCTCATCGCTGCGGCGCTGCCACTCGGCGACCTGGCCAAACCGCTCTTCAGTCCGGCGCGCGAAATCTTCCATGAAGCGCGCGGTCCGCAGAAGATAGTCGCCGAGCTGCTCGACGCGCTGGCTGAGCTGGAACAATTGCCCGGATGTCTGAGTCTGGCTTTGCGCCAGAAACTCCATCTGCCGCTCGATGCGCTCCAATCGTTCCTCGGGAGTCATCGGCATATATTAACCCAGTCTCCGGCAGGTGGAAACGTGAAAGGGGCAAGAGAAGCGCTGCGTCACCCGGTATCGACAATCCTCTCTCTTTAGTCCAGCCGATCCCCGGCGCAGCCGTGTGCATCATAGGGGCCGAAGGCGCCCACCCCATGGTTTCGGGCGTTTCAATCCGGGGTTTCTCGTTCGCGAAGCGAGTCGCACCCGATGATCGATCAATCTCCGGCCCTGGCAGCTTCCCGTGGGGTCTTGTCCTGTTCCGGCGCCCTCCGCCACCGCAGCACCGTCTGGCGGGCGGCGCGCGTCTCATCCAGCCGCCGCAGCTTGGTCGTGTGAGGGGCCGTGACCACGATTTCGGGATTTTCCTCCGCTTCCCGCAGGATCGACTGCATGGCCTCCACGAAGGCGTCCAGTTCCTGAAGCCCCTCGCTCTCGGTCGGCTCGATCATGAGGGCGCCGGGCACGATCAGAGGGAAATAAATGGTCGGCGGGTGGAATCCGAAATCCATGAGGCGCTTGGCGAGGTCCAGTGTCTTGACTCCTTTCTTGGTTTGAAGCTTGTCGGAAAAGACGACTTCATGAAAGGAATCCTGCCGGTAGGGGAGATCCAGCAGCCCCTGGAGGCGGTGTCGGAGATAGTTGGCGTTGAGGACTGCAGTTTCGGAAATCTCCTTCAGGCCAGCGCCGCCACAGGAGAGAATATAGCCAAGAGCCCGGGCGTGCATCCCGAAATTTCCCATGAAGGCGCGAACGCGTCCAATACTCTGCGGGCGATTGAAGTCCAAACAGTACGTGCCATCCTGCTTTTTGGCCGCCAGCGGCACGGGAAGAAAAGGCTCCAGGCGGCGGCTCACCGCCACCGGCCCGGCGCCCGGCCCGCCGCCTCCGTGAGGCGTGCTGAAAGTCTTGTGAAGGTTCAGGTGCATCACATCCACGCCCATCTCTCCCGGGCGGGTATATCCCATCAACGCATTGAAGTTGGCGCCATCCATATACAGCAGCGCATCTTTTTCGTGCAGCAGGTCGGCGATTTCCCGGATGCGCCGTTCAAAGATCCCCAGCGTGTTCGGGTTGGTCAGCATCAGGCAGGCAACGTCGTCATGGAGCGCCTCCCGGAACTTGTCGAAGTCAACACGCCCGTCCGCATTGGAGGGAATGGATCGGACCTGGTAGCCGGCAATGGCCGCGCTGGCGGGATTGGTTCCGTGGGCGCTGTCGGGGATCAGCACAAACTTGCGTCTTTGATTCCTGGAATTGTGATAAGCGCGCGCCATCAGGATGCCGGTCAGTTCTCCGTGCGCGCCGGCCGCCGGCTGAAGCGAAACGCCGGCCATTCCGGTGATCTCCCGCAGGATCTGCTGCAGTTCAAACTGAATCTGCAGGTTGCCCTGCGCCAGCGAATCATCCTGCAGCGGATGGCAGGCTGAAATACCGGGGATTCTCCAGAGCTTTTCGTTCAGCTTCGGATTGTATTTCATGGTGCACGATCCGAGCGGGTACATGCCGATGTCAATGTGGTAGTTCCAGGTGGAAAGGCGGGTAAAGTGGCGCACGATGTCGAATTCGGAAACCTCGGGAAAGTCGTCGATTTCATCCCGGAGCAAGGCTGGCTCCAGCGCCGAGCGCGGATCCGCGGCGGGCACATCAAGCGGCGGCAGCGAGTACGCTGTCTTTCCCGGAGTGGATCGCTCAAAAATCAGACTCTCGCGGATGTTGACAATCGGATCGGTTCGCATTTGTTTCTGAAGGTTTCCAGTTTAAGGTTTCCGGCTTTCGGTCGTTTCAGGCTGCGGTTTCGGCGGCAGACAGTATCTGAACAAACCGGTCGATTTCTTGGCGTGTGTTCTGCTCGGTGACGCACACCAGCATTTGGTTGGCCATCTCGGGGTAATCCCGGGATAGATCGTAGCCTCCGACGATACCCTCTGCGGCCAGGCGGGCGTTGATCCGGGCCACAGGCGCGCCCGCAGTGACCACGAATTCGTTAAAGAATCTTCGACCATAGACAATCTTGTTTCCCCGGCGCTCCAGTTGATCGGCGGCGTAATGCGCCTTGCTGAAGTTCTGTTTGGCCAGTTCCTTCATGCCGTCCTTGCCCAGCGTGCACATGAAAATGCTGGACATCAACGCGCACAGCCCCTCGTTGGTGCAGATGTTGGAAGTGGCCTTTTCCCGGCGGATGTGCTGTTCTCGGGTGGCCAGCGTGAGCACAAATCCGCGCTGGCCGTCGGCGTCCACGGTCTGGCCGACAATACGGCCCGGCATGTGCCGCTTCAAGTCGTCTCGAGTGGAAAAAAATCCGGCGTAAGGTCCGCCGTAGCTGAGCGGGATCCCCAGCGCCTGCGCTTCGCCTACGCAGATGTCAGCGCCCAACGCCCCGGGCGACTGCAGCAGTCCCAGCGCGATGGGCTCGGCCACGGCCACGACCAGCATGGCGCCATGGCGGCGGGCCAGCGCTGCCGCCCGGCTCAGATCTTCAATACCCCCGAGGAAATTAGGGTACTGAACCACCAGCGCGGCGGTGGAGTCGGTCATCAGACTGGCGGCGGCATCCAGATGGGTCAATCCCTGGCTGGTGCGGGCAAGCAGGTCGATCTTCCACTCCATGTTGCGTGTGTAGGTTGAGACCACCGCGCGATACTGCGGGTGAACCAGACTGGAGAGAACAAAGTGACGGCGCCCGCGGGTGCGCTCGGCCATCAGCAGCGCTTCAGCCAGCGCTGTACTTCCGTCATAAAGCGATGCGTTGGCGACGTCCAGGCCGGTCAACTGGCAGATCAGAGTCTGGAATTCAAAAATGCTCTGCAGCGTCCCCTGCGCCACTTCGGGCTGGTACGGTGTGTAGGCCGTGAAAAACTCAGCGCGCGAAATCAAGGCGTCGATCACCACCGGGACGAAATGATGGTAGGCGCCCGCGCCCAGGAAATACGCGTTGTCGTCGGCATGGAAATTGCGCGCGGCAAGCTCCTTGAAGAACCGCAGCACCTCCGTCTCGGAAAGCGGTCCGGGAATATCCAGGTTCCGCTTGAGGCGAATGTTTTCCGGAATAGCCGCGAACAGTTCGTCTGTGCTGCCGCGGCCCATCGCTTGCAACATTCGCTGCTTTTCCTGCTCGGTGAGCGATAGATAGCGAAACATATCAGCGTTCCTCCTGCTGAACCAGGATGGCGTAATCAGCAGCGGAAAGCAGGTGCTGGCGCTCTTCCGGCGCGTAAAGCCTGATTCGAATCATCCATCCGGAGCCGTAAGGTTCTGAATTGACCCATTCGGGCGATTCCTTCAGTTTTTCATTCACCTGGACCACTTCGCCGGAGGCGGGACAATAGACTTCGCTGACGGCCTTCACGGATTCCAAGGAGCCAAAAGACTCGCCCGCCTTAAAGGTGTCCCCCACCTCTGGCAACTCTACAAAAACCACATCTCCCAACTGGTGTTGCGCATGATCAGTGATTCCCACGGTGCCTGTGTCGCCATCCAGACGCAGCCACTCATGGTCTTTTGTGTAGTACAGGTTTGCAGGACTCGTCGTTTCCATTTCCGCGATTCACCTCAAGTTACAGGTTCCCTGTTGCAGGTTTCAAGACACAAATCAAGCGGGGCGCGATTCTTTGTGCAGCCGGAGTCTCTCCAGGTATCGCTGTGGGGCCCCCTTCAACGTCACCCCTTGACCGTCGAATGTACAGCACTGAGCGTTGGGTTTCGGACATCCGATCCTTTTACTTGGCCTGCTTGTAAAAGGGAGTCTCCACGACGCGCGCTTTCAGTTTTTTCCCCCGGACCTCAACGAAAAATTCGCTCCGCGGCGCCCAGAATTCACGCGGCAGGTAAACCAGGCCGATGCTCTTTTCCAGAAATGGAACATAACTGCCGCTGCGCACCTGCCCTGCGGATTGGTCATTCAAGTAGACGGGATAATGGTCCCGGGCGATGCCGCGGTCGATCATTTCAAAGCCAACCAGCTTTCTTCCGATCCCTTCGCTTCTCTGCCGCTCCAGGGCATCGCGGCCGATGAAGGGCCCCTTATTCCACTTGACGATCCACCCCAGGTCGGCCTCCAAAACCGTGGTCGACTCGTCGATGTCATTGCCGTAAAGCGCCATCTTCGCTTCCAGGCGGAGCGTGTTGCGCGCCGCGAGACCTGCCGGCGCAAGGCCCAATCGTTTCCCCGACTCCAGGATGGCCGTCCAGACTCTCTCGGCGGACTCGGGGCCAAAGTAAAGCTCGAATCCGTCCTCCCCGGTGTATCCGGTTCGCGAGATGATGCAGTTGACATCGAGAAAGCTTCCTTCGGCGAACCCATAGTAGCGAATCGGGTCCAATCTCAGCGGCGTCAGCGGCTGCAGAATATTCAGGGCGCGGGGTCCCTGAATCGCAAGTTGAGCGTAGCGGTCGCTGGCGTTCTCCACCGAGACGCCGCCGTCGTTGTGGCGGCAGATCCATTCAAAGTCTTTCTCCTGGTTACCGGCATTGACACAGAGAAGAAAGTGGTCGCCGGCGCGACGATAAACCGTCACATCGTCAACAAACGTCCCGAGCGGATGCATCAATGCCGCATACTGAACCTGGCCGACCTGCAGCGTCGAGGCATCGTTGGAGATCAGCTTCTGCAACAGGGCCAGCGCTCCGGGTCCGCGAATCTCAATCTCTCCCATGTGGCTGACGTCAAACAGGCCCGCCGCGCTTCTGACGGCCAGGTGTTCCTGGATGGGACC
>JACQGG010000066.1 GCA_016199665.1 Acidobacteriota bacterium
ATTCTTACTTCTTGCGCCTGCAAGTTGTCTGGGTGGCGTTGTCCCTCTCGGGGGGCTGGCTATCTGCTGAGGCATTTGACTTCAAGGGGCCGTATGGGGGAGACGTCCGATCGTTAGCCATCAGTTATCACTCTCCCAACGTTCTCATCCTGGGAACGACTGACGGGCAGATTTTTCGCTCAGAAGATTCCGGAGAACATTGGAAGCGTTCTATGGGCTTGGGCCGGGGCGCGGTTGTAGATAATCTGTCGTTTGATCCCAATATAGCCGGCCGCGTCTACGCTGCCGCGTGGAACATCAACGGCAACGGCGGCCACTTGTTTCGCTCGGAAGATAACGGCGCCACTTGGGAGGCCGTCCCGATCACGCGCGACGGAATCAGCATTCGGGCTCTGGCCGTGGCGCCCAGCGACAGCAGGGTACTGCTGGTCGGGGCGCTGGATGGCGTTTATTTGTCCCGTGACACCGGCAGGACCTGGACTTTGATTTCCGGCGCAGAGAGCGAACTGATCAATATCGAATCGGTCGCCGTCGATCCCCGCAATGCCGATATTATTTATGCCGGAACCTGGCACCTTGGAGCCAAAACGACAGACGGCGGTCGTACCTGGACCTGGATCAAGCAGGGAATGAGTGACGATAGCGATCTGTTCTCGATCTCCATCCATCCGCTGCAGCCGGAAGTGGTGTACGCCAGCGCCTGCAGCGGTGTCTACAAATCGACCAACGGGGGGCATTTCTGGGTAAAACTGAGGAACGGATTGCCCCTGGAAGCGCGCCGCACGCGGACGATTCATGTCGATCCGGCAGAGCATGATCGCGTTTACGCCGGGACAACTCAAGGGCTGTTTGTGTCTGAAACCGCGGGTACGACCTGGAAACGGATTTCGGCACAGGATCTGACAATCAACGCCGTGGCAGTTAACCCGCGCGACACGCGGCTGATATACCTGGCGACCGACGATGCCGGAGTTCTTAGGAGCGAAGATGGCGGCAAGACCTTCCGGCAAAGTAACTCCGGGTTCAGCCACCGGCAAGTTGCGGATCTGGTCGCAGATCCAGACGACGCCCGGCGTCTTTATGCCGCAGTTCTGTTTGACCGAACCTACGGCGGCTTTTTCGTAAGTGACGACGAAGGCAGAAACTGGCGTCAAAGCAATCGCGGAATTCAAACCGCCGACACCGAAGTTTACAGCATCCTGCCGTCCGGCAAAAACGGGCGCGTCTACCTTGGGACCTCCAACGGGATTTATGTCAGCCGGGATCGCGGGCAGAATTGGACCAAGCTGGCCGCTCCTCCAGGGTCGGAGGGCCCCAGGGTATTCCGGACGCAGGTGCTCCAGTTGCATTTCGTGGATAGCGCAGAACAGAAGATTGCCGCGGGTACTCTCAGCGGGGCCTATCTGGGTGACTTGAGAACCGGACGATGGAGCCGCGTGGCGCTGCCCCGGTATAACGGGGAAGTGACGGCTCTGCTGGCGGACCCGGAGAGCGGTTCGCTGTTTGTGGCGTCGAATCTTGGATTGTTCATTTCGCGCGACCAAGGCAAGACCTGGAGATTGAGCGGTGACGGCCTTCCCATGATCTCGATCCGTTCAGTGGAACGGCTGTCCCGAGAAGCGGTGCTGATGCTTGGAACCAGTTATGGCCTTTACCGCAGCGTTGACGACGGCCTGACTTGGTCGCGAGTCACCCGGGGAATTCCTCCAATCGATATCAGTGTGTTGCGGAAGGCGGGCGACGGCGGGAGTGTTTACGCGGGTGATTTTCTGCAGGGCAACGTGTATGTTTCTCACGATCTGGGGGCCAGTTGGTCCTCGTTGACTCAGGGAACAAATTCCGGAATCTCAACGCTGCTTGTGGATCCGCACGATGAGTTCACACTGCTTGTTGGATCCCGCTCGGACGGGATCACCTCGATTTTATTGCGCCCAAACACAAATCTCGCCCTGCCTCCCCTGTCGGCGGGATCCAGAACGGGAGACCCGGTCCGCTAGCCGCTTAGTGGATCAACATCAACAAAACATTATTGAGGTTTCCGTAAACCGTTGTTTTTGATTGCCCCGCAGGGGGCCGCTTTCTCCAAGCGCTTTGCCTGGAAAGTGTTCCTTCTCTGAGATGCGGCCCAGACGGCGGATTCGAAGAGTCACCACGCGAGAGCGGGTGGAGAGTCTCACCGCGTGAGGGAGGCGGTCACGTTTACCGGAACTATCATAGCCGCGGTCGCGATCTGCTCGGCGGTGCTGCTGGCGCTGGCCGTCAGTCTTTATGTCCGCCGCCGCCGCTTTTTGCAGCGCGGGGGATTTTCCGAGGCAATTCATGAACACTACGCCAAGGGAGGAATGGTTCCGGAGGGTCAGCGGGATTTGCTCATTATGCTGTTGTGTTACGAGGAACGATATCCCAGTTTTGGAGCGATCCTGGCCAAGATAGCGCACACCTTTCCCCTTGACTACTTTTCCCGGTATTCGGAATTCGGGCGCGCGGTCGAAACTCTCGTGGAATTGTCCCAGGATGGGGCCGACACCAAGCCCCGCCGGCTGCGCGAGCACGCCGCTCTGGCAACGATTGTGCGTCTGGCAATCGACGATCCCCGTATCCAGCAAAGCTACGGAAGAGAACTGGAACCGCTGGTGGATGAACTGATTCGTCAGCTGCAGATCACGCGTTAGTTCTGTCCGGCGAGTTGACGCAGAATTTCCCCGACCCTTCGGATCTCTTCACCGTAGGCGGACCAATTCCCCTCGCGCTGCGCCCGCATGGCGCGATCATAGGCCTGAGACGCATCCTGAAGCAGTCGGGCGCGAGCCTCCTGAGCGTTTTCTGCTCCGGGCTGTGCAACCTCGCGTGGAAGCGGGAGCTCGGACTGCGCCGCCACGCCGGCGCCTTCCCCGCCGAAGATCTTTGCCAGTGATTGCTCCAGTGTCTCTTCCATAGCAATGCGGTTTTCGTAGGCCACCACCACACGCTTCAGCTCGGGGATCTTGCCGCCTTCCGCGCGAATGTAAATGGGGCGCACATAAATCAACGTTTCCTCGATGGGGATGACCAGCAGAGTCCCCTGGATCACCTGAGAACCACGCTGGTCCCATAGGGAAATCTGGCGGGAAATCTCGGGGTCCTGATTGATGCGGGCATTAATCTGCTCCGGCCCGTAGACCAGCCGCTGCTTGGGAAACAGATAGACCACGAGTTTTCCATAGGCGTCGCCGTCGCCCCGGGCGGCCATCCATGCGGCAAGGTTGTCCTTATCGCGCGGATTAAAGGGAAGCATCAGAATGAATTCCTCCCGCTTCTCACCCGGGAGCCTCATGATGGTGTAGTAGGGATTCATCCTCTGAAGCTGCTGTCCCTGCATCAGCGCCGGCACCTCCCACTGATCTTCTTTGTTGTAGAAGATCTGCGGCTGGGCCATGTGGTAAGTCGAATAAACGGCGGCCTGGATTGAAAAAATGTCCTCCGGGTAGCGCAGGTGCTGCCGCAAATCCCCGGGCATATCAGCCAACGGGCGGAAGATTCCAGGGAAGATAGCGGCATAGGTTTGGAGCACAGGATCTGCAGGATCGGCAGAATAAAACTGGATCGTCCCATGGTAGGCATCAACCAGGACCTTGACCGAGTTGCGAATGTAGTTTCCAACTCCGTTGACCGGCTCGGCATACGGATAGCGGCTGGAAACGGTATAGGCATCCTGCAGCCAGATAAGGCGGCCCTGTGAGATCACCAGGTACGGATCGCGGTCCAGGCGAAGATACGGCGCTACACGGGCGATCCGCTCTTGAAGATTTCGGTGGTACAGCAGCCGGCTCTGCGGAGTGATCAGGTTCGACAGGAGAATGTCAGTAGATCCGAGCGCGGAGGCAAAGGCCAGTCTGCGAAAGAAGGAATTGATCGGCACCCCCCCGCTGCCATCGTAGTTGCGGTACACATTTTTTTCACCCGCCGGATAGTTGAATTCTCCGGCCTTGGTCATGGCAATGGCATAAGTGTGGGTCAGCTCGCCGAAATAGATCTCAGGACGGGTAATCTGCAGGCCGGCCACTGCGGACTGGGGAGGGATATCTTTGACCAGCAACACGGGAAGGCCCTCAGCCGTGACGCGGTTGACAGGTCCCAGCGTGGCCCCGAACCCGTGGGTAAAGGAGAGATGTTCGTTGATCCAGTTTCGGTTGGGCAGACTTTGCGAGTTAAGTTCGCGCGCGGAGAGCATGACCTGTTGCAGTTGTCCATTGATAAGGTAGCGGTCGTTGTCCACAGCGACGAAATCATAGTAGGTGCGGATCTCCTGGATCTGGCTGAACGTATCCAGCAACGGCCCGTGATCCCAAAGCCGGATGTTCTTGACGGTTGCGCTGTTGCGGTCAACATCCTGGCGCGACAGCGTCCTTTCCCCGGTCAGTTCTCGCTGGTCCACTCCGTTTAGGTTGAACGCTTCCCGCGTCGCCTGAATGTTGTGCAAGATGAAAGGGGTTTCGCGCTCCAGTTCGCTGGGCGCCACCAGGACCTTCTGGACAGCGGGCGGATAGACGAACCTCACGACCAGAAGCAACACGTAGACCCCGGCCGAAACCGGCACCGCATAGCGGAGTCGGGTGAAGGCCGCCGCTGCCATGATCCCGGCCAGGAGTGCATGCACAACTATGGCGCCCCGAGCCAGGGGCATGCGAGCGTACACATCGGCGTAGCCGGGACCCGCAAACAGCCCGGACCGCAAGGTCATCATGTTGAAGACCTCAAGCCAGCTGGCCACGGCCATGAGCAGGAGCAGGAGTGACAACAGCGCCAACAGATGCCGGCGCGCCGGGATACTGAGAGAAAGCTTTCCTTGGACGGAGAACTGGCCGGCAAGAATATAGATAGCCGCGGCCGCGAGAAGAGAAACAACAACTGCCAGGAAGGCGTAGCCGATGAGGGTCGAGTAGAGGGGAAGCCGGAAAACGTAGAAGCTGATGTCGCGGCCCAGCAGCGGGTCCGTCTTTCCAAAAGGTTGCGCGTGGAAGAACTGCATTACCTCAATCCACTTTGATGCCGCAGCCACTCCGGCAAAGAGTCCGAGCAGCACCGAAGCCGCGGCCGCACCCCGCTTCACAAACGACGGGGTGAGGGACAGTTCCTTGAGATTAATGACCCGGTGCGTTTCTTGCACCAGCACAAACTGCTTGCGACGGATTGCGAGCGCCGCGTTCAGCAGGATGAATCCTGCAACTGCCACGCCTACGCCCACACCCACGCTCCACTGCGCCGCCAGCGTGATAAGCAGCACCTGCGGGTAGCCGACTTCCTGGTACCAGTACCAGTCCATCAGAAAACCGGCGCCCAGCCGTACCAGAATATAGGCAGCGATCAGAGAAAGCAGCAAAAGGGGCAAAAAACCGATTCGGCGCATATGCTGCACAAGAACAAGTTGGATCTATAGCCTACTTGAATTCGCTGATGCCGGCTACGGTTAATTTTTTCTGGCTAACGCTGACGGCTGTCAGCCGTCAGATGTCAGCGGTGTTCTCCCCATGGCCTGTTTCCCAACTGGCGCAGTCCTTCACCGAGAAAATTGAAGGCCAGCACCAGAAGCATGATCGCCAGGCCGGGGAACAAAGTCAGATGAGGCGCTTCAAAGATGTGATTGCGTGCCGCATTCAGCATTGAGCCCCACGAAGGAGTTGGAGGTGTGATTCCCAATCCCAGGAAGCTCAGGCTGGCTTCAGACATGACGGCCCCGGCCATTCCAAGGCTCACCTGTACCACAAGCGGATCAACAATGTTGGGAAAGATATGACGCCACAGCACGCGCCGGTCGCTTGCCCCGGATGCCAGCACGCCCTGCACGAAATCAAACTCTCGGACCTTAAGCACTTCTCCACGAACCAGCCTGGCGTATCCCACCCAACCGATCAGAAGCAGCGCCGTAATCAGATTTGTCAGGCCCGGTCCGCGAAATGCCACGAAAGCGATGGCCAGCAGGATTCCGGGGACTGCCATCAGTGTGTCCACCACACGCATCAGGACATCGTCCATCCAGCCGCGATAGTAGCCTGAGACGGCGCCTACAAGTGTTCCAAGCAGCGCCGAGCCCACAACCACGACAACGCCGACCATGAGCGAAACACGCGCTCCGTAAAGCAGGCGTGAAAGGATGTCTCTCCCCAACTCGTCGTAGCCCATCCAGTGCTGGCGGTTCCATCCTTCAAGGCGATGTGGCAGGTTTTGCCGTTCATAAGGATAGGGAGCCAGCCAGGGAGAAAACAGGGCAGCCGCCGCGAACAAGAGAATGATCCAGAGGCTGACGCGGGTTGTCAACGAGAATGCGCGGTAGCCGGCCGACAACCGCTTCAATAGCGCACCCGCGGATCCAGCAGGGAATAAGCCAAATCGGTGAGAAGGTTGATCACAATGTAGGTCGCCGAGATTCCAAGAATACAACCTTGGATCAAAGGATAGTCACGCGCTTGAATCGACTGGATCATGAGCCGTCCGATCCCCTGCCAGGAGAAGATGGTTTCCGTAATGATCGCCCC
Source organism: Acidobacteriota bacterium (assembly GCA_016199665.1). Taxonomy (GTDB): domain Bacteria; phylum Acidobacteriota; class UBA6911; order JACQSX01; family JACQSX01; genus JACQSX01. The sequence continues at coordinate 6,513 of JACQGG010000066.1, forward strand.
TGCCAGCAAGCCGCCAAACTGGAGGCCAAGGATCGTGACCACCGGCATCAATCCGTTTTTCAAAGCGTGCAGGTAGATCGCCCGGCGCTCTTTCAGTCCTTTGGCGAAAGCCGTCACTACATAGGGACGCGCCAGTTCGCTGATCATCGCGGCGCGAATCATCCGAGTCAGGACGGCAGCCAGGGCGGTTCCCAGCGTAATTGCGGGAAGCACCAGGTGCGTCCATCTCCCCATACCGGACACTGGCAGCAACGGCCAGCGAATGGCCAGCGCGATAATCAGCAACGGTCCGAACACAAAATGGGGAACAGATATCCCCAGCAGGGAGATCAGGGAAACCGTCGAATCGAAGAGGCTTCCCTGCCTTCGAGCTGTGAGCACGCCACAGGGCAGCGCAATCATGATCCCCAAGAGCATGCTGCATAGCGTCAGCTGCAGCGTCGCCGGATAAGTCTGGGCCAGCGTCTTCAAAGCGGTTTCGCCGGTTCGGAAGGAAGTCCCCAGTTCCAAGCGAAACAGGTCGCTCCAGTAATTCCTGTACTGCTCGGAGAGGCTGAGATCCAGCCCCAGGCTCTTTCGCATGGCAACGATTTCATCCGGCCTGGCGCCTTCGCCCAGCATGGACTCGACCGGGTCTCCGGGAATCAGGTGAATCAGGAGGAATACGAAGGTGACCACGCCCCACAGAGTGACCAGCGCCAAGCCGAGTCGGCGCAGCAGGTAGATCGACATCAGCAGCGAACGACCCTGGTGTGTGAAAGTGCATCATGCATACAGCGGGAGCGGCGATCCCATATCCCCCACAGCAAGCCGAGCATCAGCGGGGCGCAGGAAACAAAGAAGAGCAGACTCCGCAGGATCACCTCACGCGCCCGCGCTTTGCCGTTCTGTTCGTTGACCACCTTGAGCCCGGTCAGCATCATTCCCGGAGTACGACCGGCCAGAAGCAGGAAATATGTAGAGTAAAAGGCCTGGAAAAACAAGACCGCTCCCCAGAGAGCAGGACGGAATGTGGGCGAAAGCACGTCGATTTTGCCGAAACCCACTGAGACTCCGAGAAAAAGGGCGCTGCATCCGGCTACAGCCAGCATATCGATCAAACCGCTCAAAGTACGCGTCAGAAGAATGCTCTTTCCCGCAATCCAGCTCAGCCGCTCCGGCTCGACCGCCGCAGGCCCCGGGGTCACTGCCATGGGGACAGATGGACGTAGCGGCGGTCCTTTGGGCAGTTCCTTCTGCACCGGCGTCATTTTAGGCGGGCTCGCGGGCGAGCCGTGGCTCCGGGCCGGCGCGGCGTTCCGGATCGCCGCCTGGAAATCGCGCAGATTCTTGTGGATGTCATAATCAGGCTTCGCGGCCGGCTGCGGATCGACCGAAGCGCGCCGGATCCCGGGAAGTGGCGCTAAAGCGGGCGGTGCTGCGGCCAAGGGGGTCTGCGGCTGGAGAGGGGAACCATGCCGAACGGAACGGCCCCGCTTCTCCTGGACCTCAGCCAGTTTTCTCTTCAGCTCTGTTCTCCAGTCGGCAGAGAGAGGTTGGGGCCCCTGCTCTTGCGCGAAGTCGAAGAGGAGATTTCCCGAATGTCTGGCTTCCTTGTGCTTATGAACAACGACGGGTCTTACCCCAGGGGTTCGGTCAGCGGCACTCTCCGGATACCTGCACCGGCTGCATCCTTTGCTGTCGGTGAAGTCCTCGGCGCCGCAGTTGGGACAGATCAAGGGTGACCCCAGGTGGAAAAATGCTGGCAGCCCAAGTCTTCCAGGCGCAATCCCGATTGACAGGCCACCTCTCCCCAGCGAATGGTAGCAAATGGCCCATACAGGGTCAATCAAACGCAGTAAAATACAAGGTATGAAACGAGCTTTTTATTGGGGTCTAGGGGTCGTTGTCGCGACAACCCTGGTCTCAAAGCTTCTGTTCGACCGTTATTCCGTTCCCCTGATATACATCGTGGTTGTCAATGCGACTCTGCAGAAGGCGCCTTCAAATGACCGAGCTAGATTGGAAGCGGCATTTGAACAGGGGCTGCGGAAGGCAGACCAGCACCGGGAGGGCCAGGTTTTTCTGGATACCCTGTTTGCTATTTCGCAACGCGTGGAAAAAGTACAGAAACTCAGTGAAGCAGGCAGCGCCGAAATCATAAGAATGCTGGACAAGTTTTCAAACGAGACCGGGCCATGACAATTGGCGGACGAGCCGCTTCGCCCCTGATGAACGGTGGCAGGTTGAAATGCCACATTATTTGGGAACCATGGCCGCGTTTCCGGAGTCTAATTTGGCAGGGGAGTTGATGATGTCCGGGCGGAGAAAGCGGCAGTAGCGCTACACAGCTTGCTGTGGGTTGATGGCTGTTTTCGGCCTTCTGCCTTCCGCTTTCTACTGACCGCTTTCCGACTTGCGTACTCCGTCAGTTTCCTCAGACCTACATTCTAACGACAATCTTAGCCGTGGCAACATTCCCGACCGTGTCAGTCACACGGATTCCCACCGTGTGCTCTCCGGGGGTGGCCTGCGCGGCAAACTGGAACTCTTCCTTCAGACTGTCTGTGATTCCGTCCATCGGGTAAATAATCTCCCATTCCCCGCCGTCTATGGAATACTCGGCCGCATAGAGCGGCGTGACGTCGCTTTGGGCCTCGAACCTCACTTCGAGGCCGTTCACTTTTACTTCGCTGCTCTTGACAGAGATTCGCGGAGGCGAGTTGGTGATGCTAAACGGCTTGCTCACCATTTCGTCGGTCAGAGCCATCTCCTTCGGATTGGACGGGGAGTCGCTGGCCGCGATCTTGACCGTGTAAGTGCCTTCGGCCATAGTTCGACTGTCGATTGTGTAAGTCGTTTCCGTGAGGTTTGCTTCCAGCAGCTTCCATCTTGATTCGCTTTCGCCCTTGAAGTAGATCGAGTACTCGAGATCGTCCCCGTTGTCGTCACGAGCCTCCCAGCTCAGGGACTGGGCACCCGGCTGATAGACGCGCCGCGGCATGGGTCGCACCGACTGAGGTTCCACCTCGCGGGCAAAGCGAGACGTGGGAGACGGGCCGCGAGTCTGAGAACGTCCCGTCGTGACCGCACCGCCTGAAGACCCCGCTGGGAACTGCTGAAATGCGATTCCCGGCGGGTGGATCGTCACGCCGGTAACCTGAGGAGGAACATTCCGCTGCAGGTAGCTGACCGACACGGAGCGGACCGCATTCGAGCTGGACAGAACTGTCCCGGCTCTCGCATTTCCGGGAAATTGGAGCTTCCACTGCAGGAATCTGGCAGGCGGACTTTTAACGGGTTCTCCCCCGGCCCGAGTATAAGGTCCCTCCCAGTCTGCCCAGGAGGTATCCGGGTTCCGCGTGTTGCCGGAGCGCGTGTATAGCTCTATGCCAGCCCCAGTAAATTCCTCTACCCGCCATCGGATTGTCCCCCACTTTGAAGGAATCTTCGCATCCAGAATTTCCGACTCGTACCAGCCGGCCGCCGACGGCGTCAGACTTAGTTCGAACACTTTCCCCAGATTGCTGGTGGCGGCGACGATACGGGATCCCTGCTCCAGCAGGCCGGTGACTTGATCTTCAGGGGCCTGGAGCAGCAGGGTTACAGAACGATTGCGGTCGACTGAGAAGATGTGGCCCCGCCTGCCGGATCCAATCAGCACGGTTCCATCGTTGCGGACCAGCAGGGAATAAAACAGATCTTCATCGGAAGCGAACAGTGTCTCCACGATACCGTCTTTGGAGATGCGATAGGCCTCGCTTCGTCTTCCTTCTGTGCGGGGCGCAGCAGGAGATAGCGCACCGCCGGATGGTTCAGTCTCCGCCTGCGGAACGGGCTGCGCTCCCGACAGGAGCCGGACACCGGGGGGGACCCGCCTCGGCTCCTCTGCTTCACTAGCAGGTGCTTCGCTGGAAGCGATGGCGGCAGCGTAAACCAGGCCGGTGCGGTCCACCGCGAGAGCCTTGACTTCCGACAGACTGGAGTCATGGATGACGAATGCTTTTCCCTTGGAATCAACGCGATAGATGTAGCCGTTCGGGGAGCTGCCCGCCAACAAGTCGTCGCCATCGGTGGACAGCGCCGTGATGTGCGTTTCCGAGCTGTCATAAAACTGGGTCCCTTCGCCGCTGCGATTCACTTTGAAAATTACCCCGCGCGGTCCTGTGGCCACAAACAGATTTCCCTGGCGGTCAAAGGTCAACGCCCAAATGTATTTTTCTTTCGGGTCGAAGAATTCGCGGGCCTGCCCTGCTGCTGAGATTTCATACACCTTGCCGTCCGGCGAAGAACCCGCGTAGAGGCTTCCCCGGGCATCGGCCGCAAGAGCGTAGACGGCAACTTCCCTGAGGGAAGCATGCTCGGTTACCTTCGCATCCGGATCCATCTTGAAGATTTTGCCTTCGTTGCCGGTTCCCAGGTAGACGGCGCCGGATCCGTCCCGCGCCGTGGAAAAAATGTAAGCCTGCCCCGTGTCGCCTTTTTGTTCGAACCAAGGCGCCAGCACAATGCGCCCGTCACTGGTCAGTGACACACCGCGCAGCTTCCCCCGGAGCAATTCCGCTTGGGTGGAGAGGCTCCAGGTCTTCGGCTCGCTCGCCACCAGGCTCAGTAAGAAGAAGAGAGTAAGAATCGGGCCAACCGTGCATTTCATTCCAGCTTGTCTCCTTTGTCCCCAGAAGAGGGAAAGTTTAACTCAAATGCGGATTTGGAGCGGATTTCAAATTGCAGGGCGGTGAGACCCTCAGTCAATCACCTCGATGCGGACGATGCGCTGGCCGGTCATGACAAAGTCACTCTGCGGAAGCTCGTATTCCCGGTAGACCGATTTTCGAAGCGGGTTGATTCCCCCCGACGTTTTGCTGGACTTGAGAATGGAAAGCACCGACGGAGGCAGGCCGGACAGAATCTCCCCCCGGATCATTGCGCCGGGTTCGTCGCGATAAACGCGGATGTAAAGCCGGTCATTCTTCTTGATGTTATTAATGGCGCGGATCAACTGGCCGATGCTCTTCGGTACAAACAATCCCGGCGTTTCGTCGGCGTCCCGCTGAGCCAGGGTGCTCCCGTCGCTAACCATGACAAACATGGGTCCGGGCACGACGTCGTCCGGGATGTTGATGGGATATTTCTGAGAGACAACTTCTCCGCTGCTCTTTTTCATGAAAAGCGTCAGCTCTAAATCGTCTCCCGCACGCACGCGGCTCTTGTTCTCCCACAGGCCCTCCAGAACGGCCTGCCGGGTTTCCTCGAGTGCGACTATGTCAACGTCCACCTTCTCCAGCTCCATTTCCCGAAAGCCGCTGTTGAGGAGGAATTCGACCGGAGCCGAAACCGTTAGGGACGCAAATACTGGAGTGTTAGCCGCGGCGCTGACGCTGTTTTCCATACTGACTTCGGGGTGGTCCCGCACGGCAATCCGCGTTTTCAACTGCAGCGTCTGATGCCCAATGCCCCGTTCCGAGCTAACCAGGGTGTTGAAGACGGTGAAATTCATCAGGAACGGCGTCAGGAAGGGATCGGTCACCACTTCATAGTTGAACGTTGTCTTCTCGTTCCGGCTGGTGGTCAAGCGGATGGTCACCGGAATCATCCGGGGTTTCCTTCCCGCGATGCCCAGAATGCCCGTGGCCCTGTCCTGGACAACGGCGCCGACCGGCTCCATGGTTTGCGACACCTTGCTGCTCGCCTGAAGATTGGGTAACAGCGCCACGACCTCTGCATGATTGAGGGGTAGTTCCGTGTAACCGATTCCCAGGAACGGATGTCCGAAGGCATAAATGCGGTCTCCGTCGACGTAGGTCACTGTTCCCGAAGCGTTGATGTCCATATCCCCCCGGATGAGCTGTACCGACAGGGTAGAGCCGGGCTTGAGGACCGCTCCCATTCCGGCGGCTTTCGGCAAACTGCCGCTGACTCCCCCCATGACCGGCGCAAATCCCATCGCCTGCAACTGAGGCGCAAATTGAGCGATTGCGGCAGGGTGAAATCCGGAAAACGACAAAGGAGTTCCGATCGGGATCAGAGAAGAAGAAAGCCCTGAAACAGCGAACCCGGCGCCTGCGTTGCGGAATGCTGAAACGGTCGTCGGGGAGGGACTCAGCAAGGACAGCAGCCGAATCGGCTTCGGAGTGTCGGAATCCCTCAGAACGGCGTCTTTTTCTTCAAAAATGTCGACGATTTCCTGAATCGGAGTGATGCCGGCGATGGCCTCCTTGGAAAACGCCATCGCGTACGCGACGGCGCCTGCAATCTTGCCATCGATGTAAACCGGGCTGCCACTCATTCCCTGAAACACTCCCACAGTTTCTATGGCCCCGCCGGAGAGTCTGGCCAGTATCTGATTCTGGTGCGGGCCGGAATTGTGGAGGACCCCCAGAATCTCAACCTGAAACTCTTCGATCGTGTCGCCATTAAAAACGGTTCGGCCAATTCCCTTCTGGCCCGGAACTATATTTTCAATGGGATAAAAATCAGCCGCCGGCGCCGAAGCAGAAACAAGCAGCACCGCAGCCAGCAAAGCAGCAAACCGCCTCATGACAGATAACAACCCTCTATTCAAGGAAATCTTGAAGCCCTTTCTTAGTGTCCCCATTATCAACTCTCATTATAGCAGGGTGGAGGACACTTCGAGCAACGATGTTCCTTGGAATGTTATACTCAGCATTTCGCATGGGCCGCAACCAGAATATGCACGGGACAACAATCATCCTGGTCCGCGACGCTTCCGCTGTCGCCATGGCGGGCGATGGGCAAGTTACGCTTGGCAAGACGGTGTTGAAGCACGGGGCGCGAAAGCTTCGCCGTCTTTACGACGGTAAAGTCATTGCCGGTTTTGCGGGCTCAACTGCAGACGCCTTTGCGCTGTTTGCCAGGTTTGAGGCCAAGCTGGAGCAGTTTAACGGAAACCTCTCGCGCGCGGCGGTCGAACTTGCCAAAGAATGGCGGATGGACCGGGCACTGCGCCACCTGCAGGCCCTACTGATAGTTGCCGACCAAAAGAATTCCTTTTTGATCTCAGGGACCGGCGATCTGATTGAGGCCGATGATGGAATCATCGCCGTGGGTTCCGGCGGCCCGTACGCGCTTTCGGCGGCGCGCGCGTTGAGCCGGCACACCGGGCTGAATGCCCGCCAGATCGCGGAAGAAGCTCTGCGCATTGCCGGCGAGATTTGCATCTTCACCAATGACCACGTCCAGGTGGAGGAATTGGCGGCAGCCGGGGAAGAGAAGGAAGAGGCGCGCTCATGACCATATATCTTTCTGGCGAAATAGAAACAGTCGAGCCGCCGGTCAATCTGGATGAAATGACTCCCCGGCAAATTGTGGCGGAGCTGGACAAGTATGTCGTGGGCCAGAAAGAAGCCAAGCGAGCCGTCGCCATCGCGCTGCGAAACAGGATCCGAAGGCAGAAGTTGAACGATGAGATGGCCGAAGAAGTGGCCCCGAAGAACATCATCATGATTGGTTCCACCGGGGTTGGAAAGACCGAAATTGCGCGTCGCTTGGCTAAATTGACCAACTCGCCGTTCTTGAAAGTCGAGGCGAGCAAGTTCACAGAAGTGGGCTACGTGGGCCGCGATGTCGAATCGATGATTCGTGATCTGACCGAAATTGCCGTCGAGATGGTTCGAATGGAAAAGGTCGTGGATGTCGAAGAGAAGGCGGAGAACGGGGCGCAGGAAAAGATCCTGGACCTGTTGCTGCCGCCGCTGCAATCCCCGCCAGGCGACGGCACGGCGGGAGCGGGGAACGAGATATCGGAACGCTTTCAAAGAACTCGGGAAAAGCTTCGCCAGCAGCTGTTGGAGGGAAAACTTGACGACCGCATAGTGGAGATCGAGGTGCGCGACCGGTCCTTTCCCTCCTTTGAGATCATCACCAACTCCGGCGTGGAAGAAATGGATATCAATGTCAAGGAGATGCTGCCCGGGCTGTTTGGAAGCAGGACGAAGAAGCGCACTATGAATGTCTCCGAGGCAATCGAGTACTTGATTCAGGAAGAGGAATCCAAGCTGATCGACATGGATCAGGTGGCGCGCGAGTCGGTAGAGCGGGTGGAAGAATCCGGCATCATCTTCCTCGACGAAATTGACAAGATCGCCGGCCGCGAATCGGGGCATGGCCCGGACGTGAGCCGCGAAGGGGTGCAGCGCGACATTCTTCCCATCGTGGAAGGCACGACGGTGAACACCAAATACGGCATGATTCGCACCGACCACGTTCTGTTTATCGCCGCCGGGGCATTTCACGTGAGCAAACCCTCGGATCTGATACCGGAGCTACAGGGACGATTTCCCATCCGCGTGGAACTGAAAAGTCTGAGCGAGGCGGATTTCATTCGAATTTTGACGGAGCCGAAGAACGCGTTGATCAAACAGTACATGGCGCTGATGGAAACTGAAGGCGTAAACCTGGAATTCAGTGAGGAAGCCATCAAGCAAATCGCCCATTATGCAGCCCTGGTGAACGAGGCCAACGAAGACATCGGCGCGCGAAGGCTGCATACCATCATGGAGGCGCTGCTGGATGAGATCTCCTTTGAAGGTCCGGATTTGGTGGAGAAGCGCCAGGTCATCGATGCCACTTACGTTCACAGGATGCTGGCTGAAATTGTCAGGGACCAGGACCTTTCCCGGTATATCTTGTAAGTTCAGCGTTTTGCTTGCGGGCAGCCTGCTGCTCTTCTCCTGCGCCAAGATTGCCGATCCACGGCCGCCCAACTTGACTCCCCCCTCCAGCATTCAGGACCTGCATCTGGAGCAGCAGGAAAACCGCATCATTCTCGACTTTTCCATGCCGACGGCCTACGTGGATGGCCAGCCTCTGGATTTGTTCAATGTTGCCATCTATCGGCTCACTCTGCCGCGCGCCGATCAGCCGCCCCCGCTCCTGTCTGCGCAGATGGAACAGTCGGGCCAGATCGTTCAGAGGCTCGGGCCTGACGACCTGCAAAAAATCGTGAGGAACGGCCGGTATCGTTTTGAAGATGTGGTGGCTTTTCCAGACCGCAACTTCATCTTCCAGCGCAGTTTTTCCTATTCGCTGCGGTTCTATAGCCCGCGCAAGGTTGCCTCGTCGTTTTCCAACCTGGCGTTCATTTCTCCGGTCGCCCCGGCTCTCGCGCCGCAGCTACACCCGGCGCGGGCCATAGAACAGGCTGTGGCGCTGGATTGGGATGCGCCGCGCCAAAATATGGACGGCTCGGCGCCGCCGCGGCTTGTGGGTTATCGGATATTTCGCGGCGCCACCGGCAGGACTCTGGACAGGATCGCCGACATCGAAGGCGACGTGCGCCATTACGCCGACGCTGCAGTGACCCCGGACATGACGTATTATTATGCAGTCCAGGCGCGTTCGACTGAGGAGCCTTCCGCATTCGGCCCCATGTCCGCCGTGATAGCCGTCAGCACGGTGGATGTTTTTCCCCCGGCCGTGCCTGGCGGGATTGGGGCGACGGTCGCCGGGTCCCGAGTGGAACTGGTATGGGAACCGAACTCGGAAATCGATTTGCAGGGTTACAATGTCTACCGGAGTGGCGCCCTGGACGGGGGATTCCAGAAAGTGAATGCCGCGCTCTTGTCGGTCAATGGTTTGTCGGATGCACCGCCCTCCCGGGGCCTGTTTTATTATCGGGTAAGCGCCGTAGACAGCAAAGGGAACGAGAGCGCCCCGTCTGAGGCGCTGCGCGTTGACTTTCAATGAGAGGCATTTCAACACCTCGCCAAAGGAGGAAGTCGCATGAAATTCTTCTTGGATACCGCAAATCTTGACGAAATTCGGGAAGCAGCCTCGTGGGGAATTCTCGATGGCGTTACGACCAACCCGTCACTGGTCCAGAAAGAAGGCAAGACATTTCAATGGCTGATCGAAGAGATCTGCAGGATGGTCAATGGGCCGGTCAGCGCGGAGGTTGTCAGCACCGATACCGCGGGGATGATTCAGGAGGGGCAGGATCTGGCGCACATCCACCCTCACGTTACCGTCAAGATCCCGTTTATCAAAGCCGGAATTCCCGCGGTCAGGCGGCTCTCGGAAAAGGGGATTCCTGTCAATGTCACCTTGATCTTTTCTCCGCTGCAAGCGTTGATGGCTGCCAAGGTAGGCGCGAGCTTTGTCAGCCCGTTCGTGGGCAGGCTGGATGATATTGCGCATGATGGCATGGCTCTGGTCGGCCAAATCGTGGAAATATTCGGCAACTATGACTTCAACACGGAAGTGTTGGTGGCTTCGTGTCGGAATCCGCTGCACATCTTGGAAGCAGCGCGAATGGGGGCCGGCGTCGCGACCATGCCTTTCAAGGTCCTGGAGCAGATGATTCACCATCCGCTGACGGATCTCGGCCTGAAGAAGTTCCTGGAAGATTGGGAAAAGATCCCTAAAGAGCTGCGCACCGCGTCGGCCGTCAAAGTGTAGAGTGCAACTTCAGAAAGTCGTTCGAATTTAGCCGGCAGGCAGGTACACTTCATCCTTAACTTATGGACCTAAAGACCAAGCTGAAAGAGCTCGACAAGCGAAATCGTGCGGCGGAGCTGGGAGGCGGAGAGGCCCGCCGCCATCGGCAGCATGCCGCAGGCAAGATGACGGCACGGGAGCGGGTCGATTTTCTGCTGGATGATGGGAGCTTCGACGAGGTGGACAAATTCGTCACCCACCGCTGCACTGACTTTGAGATGCAGGACCAGAGGATCCCGGGCGACGGCGTTGTAGCCGGATATGGGAAGATCGGAGGCCGCCTGGTGTTTGTGTTCGCCCAGGATTTCACCGTGTTTGGGGGGAGCCTGGGTGAAGCGTACGCACAGAAGATCTGCAAGATCATGGACCTGGCCACGAG